>JBKPBB010000168.1:0-3072 GCA_046744245.1 Thermodesulfobacteriota bacterium | reverse complement strand
GGGATGCCGTGCGCGATGCGGGTCACGCGGATGCCGAGGGGCTTGATGAGCCGGGCCAGGTAGAGCGCCGTCGCCTCGCCCTCGGCGGTGGGGTTGGTGGCGAGGATCACCTCGCGCACCACGCTGGCGCGCAGGCGGACGAGGAGCGGCTGGATCTTGAGCTCGTCGGGCCCCACGCCGTCCAGCGGCGCGAGCGTCCCGTGCAGCACGTGGTATTGGCCGCGAAACTCGCGCGCACGCTCGACCGCGAGCAGGTCGGCCGGCTCCTCCACGACGCAGATCGCGTCGGGAAGGCGTGTCGGATCCGTGCAGATCGGGCACGGATCCGCTTCGGTGAGCGCAAAGCAGACCGAGCAGAGGCGTGTCTCGTTCTTGACCGCCAGCACGGCCTCGGCGAGCGCCTGCGCGTACTGCGGGTCGGCGCGCAGGATGTAGAACGCGAGCCGCGCCGCCGTCTTCTCCCCGATGCCTGGCAGCCGCGTGAGCTGCTCGATCAGGCGCGTCATGGAGGGCGGCTGGGCCACGAGCTCAGCCCATTCCGGGGAACTTGATGCCGAGGCCGCCCGTCAGCTTCGCCATCTCCTCCGACAGCATGCGCTGCGCGGCGCGGATGCCCTCGTTCACCGCCGCCATGACGAGATCCCGGAGCATGTCCGCATCGGGCTTCTCCAGAAGCGAGGGCTCGATGCGGAGCTGCACCACCTCGAGCTTGCCGCTCACCACGGCGGTCACCATGCCGCCGCCCGCGCTCGCCTCGACCGTGCGCTCGGCCAGCTCTTGCTGGACGTTCGCGATCTTCTCCTGCAGCTGCTGCGCCTGCCGGAAGAGCCCGCCCAGGTCGAAGCCCTTGCCCATCGCGCGCTACCGGCGCCGATCCCGCACGCCGCGCACCTCGGCGCCGAAGATCTCGACCGCGGCCTGCACCATCGGATCGGCGAGCGTCTCTTCGGTCCGCCGCCGGGCCTGCGCGAGCGGCGCCTGGGCGGCATGCTCGCTCGGCAGCGGACCCACTTCGACCCGGAGCTCACGCCCGGCGACCTCGCTCGCGATGGCGCGCAGGCGCTGGAGCGTCTCCTTGCGCGACAGCTCCCGCCGCGCCGCTTCGTTCTCGATTCCGATGCGCAGCGCTTCACCGTCGGCTGCGAGCAGCGTGCCGCTCAAGAGCATCATGTAGGGCGCGACCAGCTTCTCCTCCTGCACGCGCGCCAGGAACCGGTCCCACAGGCCGCCGCCGGGGGCCGCCCCGCGCGCCCGCGGGGCGCTCTCGCGCACCGCACCGCCGGAGGCGGCGGGGTTTCCGGCGCCGAAGGCCTCCAGGCGGCGGAGGATGTCGTCCAGGGGGAGCAGCGGCGGCAGGGTCGCGAGCCGCACCGCGCACATCTCGAGGACCAGCTTCGGGTCGACGCTGCGCGCGGGTGCCGCCAGCGCCTCGTCCGCCTCGAGGAGGAGACGGAAGAAGCGTTGCAGGTCGTCGGCCGAGCGGCGTCCGGCCTGCGCGGCGAGCGCATCCACCTCCGCCTCCGGGAGCTCGGCCATCAGCGCGCGCTCGCCGGTCGCGGCCAGCACGGCCAGGTGGCGGAAGTGCTCGAGGAGGTCGCGGCAGAAGCGCTGGGCGTCGTAGCCGTGCGCGTGGAGCTCGGCGAGGTGGCGGACGCAGGCGCCCGGGTCGCCCGCCAGGATGGCGTCGGCCACCGCCACCACGAGCCGCCGGTCCGCCGCGCCGAGCACCTGTCGCACCGCAGCGTCGTCGGCCCCGCCGCCCGCGACCGTCAGCACCTGCTCCAGAAGGGACTGCGCGTCGCGCAGGCTCCCCTCCGCCTCGCGCGCCACCAGCGCGAGCGCTTCGTCCGAGAGCGCGAGCCGCTCGGCGTCGACCGTGCGGCGAAGGTGCGCGCGCAGCTCGCCCAGGCCGATGCGCCGGAGGTCGTAGCGCTGGCAGCGCGAGACCACCGTCGCCAGCACCTTGTGCGGCTCGGTGGTGGCGAAGATGAACTTCACGTGCGGCGGCGGCTCCTCGAGGGTCTTCAAGAGCGCGTTGAAGGAGTGCGACGAGAGCATGTGGACCTCGTCGATGATGAAGACCTTGAAGCGGCTCTTGAGCGGCAGGTGCGCGACCGTCTCCATCAGGTCGCGCATCTTGTCGACCTGGGTGTGCGAGGCGCCGTCGATCTCGAGGACGTCGAAGGCCGAGCCCTCGCCGATCTCCTTGCAGTTCGAGCAGGCGTTGCACGGCTCCGGCGTCGGGCCCCGCTCGCAGTTGAGGGCCTTGGCGAGCAGCCGCGCCGTGGTGGTCTTGCCGACGCCGCGCGGGCCGGTGAAGAGGAAGGCGTGCGCTACGCGGCCCGCGGCGATGGCGGCCTGCAGGGTGCGGGTCACGTGATCCTGCCCGACCACGTCCGCGAAGCGCTGCGGCCGAAGCCGCCGGGCGAGCACCTGGTATGTCATCTACTGGGTGGAGGCCCGAGGCGTCCGGCGGTAACGGCTAGGGCGCCCTGCGGCACAGGAGGACATTCGGTACCGCTGCTTCCTTCCGGACCTGACGGGGTTCGCGACGCCTTCTTGCGCAGGACCTAGCCGCCACCGCCCGACGCCCGCGGGGCGAGCCGTACAGTAACCGCCTTGGACGGAACGCGCAAGGCAAAGGGAGGCTGGCGCCGAGAGGCGCCATGCCAGCTGACGGAGTCTGGGGCGCGCGGCGGAGCCGCGCGGGCGTTGGATGCGCAGCGTGCGCGAAGCGCACGCGAGCAGCGGGCGCGCCCCAGATGAGTTCGGAGGCCGAGCGCGAGAGCGCTCGAGCTGGCCGACGGGGTCTGGGGCGCGCGGCGGAGCCGCGCGGGCGTTGGGCCGCAGCCGTGCGGAGCGCGGCGAGCGCTGGACGGGCACCCAGATAAGTTTGACAAGCGGAGAAGGAGGGATTCGAACCCTTCCCGTCTTCTGGCGGGTTCGGGTGCGAGGACGAGCAGTTAGCGCCGTTCACGCCACGAAGGCCGCCAGCAGGGCGCGCCCGTTCGGTGCTGCTCATGTTAAGGTTCGTTTTTGAGTCAGGGGCGCCTCGGGTGGGCGGGTCCCGCC
>JBKPBB010000480.1:0-4020 GCA_046744245.1 Thermodesulfobacteriota bacterium | reverse complement strand
GCGCGCGACGAACTCGGAGAGCTCGAAGTAGTACATCGAGGTGGTGCGGATGCCGGCGTAGACCAGGTAGGAGACGGCGGCCGCGATCAGCGCGGCCCCCACGATGAAGCGGCGTCGATTCAGCACGCGGGCACCCGGCGGGAACGCGGCCCGAGCCTACGGCAAGGGTCGCGGCCGCGCAAGGTGAACCTCACTCGTCCTCCGCCCCGCCGTCCGTTCCCGCGCGCACGGGCCCGAAGGCGACGCCGCGCCGCGAGCTGCGGATGAAAGCCAGGAGATGGTCGACGTCGGCCGAGCGCACTTCGACCTCGACGCGCGCCATGGCGGCCGAGAGGTTCGTGCGCGTGCGGAAGAGGATGCGGAAGGCGGTGGCGAGCGCGCGCAGGCGCTCGCGGTCGAAGCCGGCGCGGCGCAGCCCGACGCGGTTGAGGCCGCGCACCGTGTGCGTGCCGTCGATGATCGCGAAGGGCGGCAGGTCGCGCGAGGCGCGCGAGAGCCCGCGCATGATGACCAGCCGCCCGACGCGGCAGTGCTGGTGCACGACGCAGTTGCCGGAGATGAAGGCCTGGTCCTCCACCACCACGTGCCCGCCGAGGGTCGCGCCGGTCGCCAGGATGACGTTGCTTCCGAGCCTGCAGTTGTGGCCCACGTGCGCCTGCGACATCAGGTAGTTGTCGTCGCCGATCTCGGTCCACGTGCCGGCCTGCGTGCCGCGGTGCACCTCGGCGTGCTCGCGGAAGACGTTGCGGTCGCCGATGCGGAGCCCCGTCTCGGCGCCGCGATAGGCCAGGTCCTGCGGCTCGTGGCCGAGCACGACGCCGGGGTGGACGACGTTGTCGGCGCCGATCTCGGTACGCCCGGTCAGGTACGCGCCCGCCAGCACGCGCGTGCGCGGGCCGATCGTGACCGGCCCGTCGATGACGACGTAGGGGCCGATCTCCGCGCTCCCATCGAGCGTGGCACGCAAATCGACGATCGCCGTCGGGTGGACGGGCACGCGCTAGCGCTCGCGGCCCGGCGGCAGCCCGCCCGGCGCGTCCGGCGTGTCGGGCTCGGAGGGGACCGGCTCTCCCGGGATGCGATAGCGCTCGTCGGCCCAGGCGGCCAGGTCGAGCACCCGGCAGCGGTCGGAGCAGAAGGGCCGATGCGGGTTCCCCTCCCACGGCGTCTCACGCCGGCAGGTCGGGCAGCGGACGGAGCGCACGAGGGCCGAGTCTAGCGGCTCGCGCGCCGCGCTGCCAGGCTTCGATTGATTCGCGCCCGCCCTTCGCGTAGCTCTCCCGGCGGTGGAAGCGCCCCCCTTCCTGGCGGCGTGCCGCCGCGAGCCGGTGCCCCACACGCCCGTCTGGCTCATGCGGCAGGCGGGCCGCTACATGCCCGAGTACCGCGCCGTCCGCGCGCGCCTCGGCTTCCTCGCACTCTGCAAGTCGCCCGACGCCGCGGCCGAGGTGACGGTCACCGCCGCACTCCGCCTCGGCGTCGATGCGGCGATCGTCTTCGCCGACATCCTCCTCGTGCTCGAGCCGATGGGCGTGGGGCTCGAGTTCACGCGCGGCGACGGTCCGGTGATCCGCCGCCCGGTGCGCTCCGGCGCGGACGTGGATCGGCTCGCGGAGGTCGATCCGGCGGCGCTCGGCTACGTCGCCGAGGCGGTCAGGCGCGCGCGCGCGGCGCTCCCGGCGCGCGTGCCGCTCATCGGCTTCGCGGGCGCCCCCTTCACGCTGGCGTCGTACCTCGTCGAGGGCGGGGGCTCGCGCACCTACGCGCGCACCAAGACGCTCATGGCGACCGACCCGGGCGCCTGGCGCGCGCTCATGGAGCGTCTCGTGCGCGTCGTGACCGCGTACCTGAACGCGCAGATCGCCGCCGGCGCGGACGCGGTGCAGCTCTTCGACAGCTGGGTCGGCTGCCTTTCGCCCGCCGACTACCGCGCCCACGTGCTGCCGCACGTGCGCGCCCTGATCGCCGCGCTGACGCCCGGCACGCCCGTCATCCACTTCGGCACCGGGACGGCCGGGCTGCTCGAGGCGATGCGCGCCGCGGGCGGCGACGTGATCGGCCTCGACTGGCGCGTCGACCTGGACGCAGCGTGGGCGCGCCTCGGCCACGACGTCGCGGTGCAGGGCAACCTCGATCCGACGGCGCTCCTGGCGCCCATCCCGCAGATTCGTGCGCGCGCCGCCGCCATCCTCGACCAGGCGGCGAATCGCCCCGGGCACATCTTCAACCTGGGGCACGGCATCCTGCCCGAGACCCCGGTCGACCACGTACGCGCGCTGGTCGACGCCGTCCACGAGCTGTCGGCGCGGCGGTAGCGGGCCGTGGCCGCCGACGCCGTGCTGCTGATAGCCTTCGGCGGTCCGACGCGCCCCGAGGAGGTGCGCCCCTTCCTCGCCAACGTCGTGCGCGGGCGGAAGGTCCCGCCGGAGCGCATCGAGGAAGTCGTCCGTCACTACGACGCGATCGGCGGTCGCTCGCCGCTGAACGACCTGACTCTCCGCCAGGCGCGCAAGCTCGAGGCCGCGCTCGCCGCGAGCGGCCCGGCGCTCCCGGTCTACGTCGGCATGCGCAACTGGGCGCCCTACCTCGCCGACACGCTCGCGCGCATGGCCGCCGATGGGGTGCGGCGGGCGGTCGGCGTCATCCTCTCGCCACACGCGAGCGAGGCGAGCCGCGAGCGCTACACCGACGAGGTGGATGCCACGCGCGCCGCGCTCGGCGCGCGCGCGCCCGAGGTGCGTTACGTCGGCACCTGGCACACCCACCCGCTCTTCGTGACCGCGGTCGCCGACGCGGCGACGGCGGCGCTGGTGACGCTGCCCGCCGCGCGCCGCGCCGCGGCGCCGCTCGTCTTCACCGCGCACAGCGTGCCGCTCGCGATGGCCGAGCGTTCACCGTACGTGGCGGAGATCACGGCCTCGGCGCGCGCCGTCGCCGAGCGGCTCGGCCGCACCCGCTGGCAGGTCGCCTATCAGAGCCGCAGCGGGAGCCCGCGCGAGCCCTGGCTCGAGCCCGACGTGAACGACGCGCTGCGCGCGCTCGCCGCGGCGGGCGCGCTGGACGTCGTCGTCGTCCCTGTCGGCTTCGTCTGCGATCACGTCGAGGTGCTCTACGATCTCGACGTCGAGGCGCGCGCGACCGCGGCCGCGCTCGGCCTCGGCTTCGCCCGCGCGAGCACCGTGAACGACCACCCGCTCTTCATCCGCATGCTGGCCGAGGTGGTGGCGGAGGCGGCCGTCGCATGAGCCAGCGCGCCCGCGTCGCCGTGGTGGGCGGCGGCGTGGCCGGGCTCGCGGCGGCACACCGGCTGGTCGAGCGCGGCGTGCGCGAGGTCGTGCTCCTCGAGGCGGGCGACCGGCTCGGCGGCTCGATCGCGACCGAGCGGAGAGACGGTTTCACGATCGAGGCGGGCGCGGACTCCTTCTTGACCGAGAAGCCGTGGGCCGTCGACCTGTGCGAGCGCCTCGGCGTGCCGCTCGTCGGCACGCGCGAGGGCGAGCGGCGCACCTACGTGGTCCACGACGGCCGCATCGAGCCGCTGCCGGAGGGCTTCCTGCTGCTCGCGCCGACGGACCTTCGCGCCCTCGCCGCCTCGCCCCTCTTCTCCTGGCGCGGGAAGCTCCGCATGGCGCTCGACCTGGTCCTGCCGCGCAGCACGGCCGCAGACGAGAGCCTCGCCCACTTCGTGCGCCGCCGGCTCGGACGCGAGGCGCTCGAGCGGGCGGCCGAGCCGCTCGCCGGCGGCATCTACACCGCGGACGCGGAGCGGCTCTCGCTGGCGGCGACCATGCCGCGCTTCCGCGAGCTCGAGCGGAAATACCGCAGCATCATCCGGGGGCTGCACGCTTCGGCCGGAGCGAGCCGCGCCGCGGGCGCGCGCTACTCGCTCTTCGCCGCGCCCGCGGACGGCATGGGTGCGCTCGTCGAGGCGCTCGCGCGGCGGCTCCCGGAGGGCGTGGCGCGACTGCGCGCGCCCGTCCGCGCGCTCGGGCGCGACGGTGCGACGTGGCGGCTCCACGC
>JBKPBB010000074.1:0-9650 GCA_046744245.1 Thermodesulfobacteriota bacterium | reverse complement strand
GGCGATTGCTCCCCGTCGCGCAGGGTGGTGTCGAAGATCTGTACCCGGTCCATCGTCGGTCTCCTTTACGCCAGCTCGTCCCGGAAAACACCTGGGGCCACGAACCGCCCGGCCCGTGGCCCCAGAAACAAAAAAGCCACGCGGGGGTTGGTCCCGCCCGTGGCATTCCTCCGAGGAAGGTGAGGGTCTTGCCCTACACGCCTCCGAGGGCCGCGGGCGGGCGGCTAAGCAGCAGGCCCAGGGCCAGTCGAAGGAGTGTGGGCTTCTCGAACATCACACCGAGCGTTAGCGGCCCTGTCCGGGCTTGTCAAGCACGACCGCGCGCACGGGCGGGGACTCGGCGCCCGCGGCGGGCGGCAGCGGCCGGCCGGTCAGACGGCGCGCGAGGGCCAGGAGCGGCCCGGAGAGCGCATAGCTCCCCATCCCGAGGAAGAGCATCACCTGCGGCGTGCCCACGGTCAGAAGGAAAAGGACGATCAGCCCGAGCAGGACCGGGAACGGATGGCGGTGGTGGAAGCGGATCTCCTTGAACGAGTAGTACCTGATCTCGCTCACCATGAGCCCCGCCACCGCGAAGATGACGAGCAGCATCATGATGTGCTTGCCGGTCTCGCCCTCGCCGCCGAGCCAGAGCCAGAGCAGCACGGTGGCGGCGATCACGCCGGCGGCCGCCGGGATGGGGAGGCCGACGAAGTACCGCTTCTCGACCGAGGCGATCTGCACGTTGAAGCGCGCGAGGCGGAGCGCGCCGCAGGTCACGTAGAGCGAGGCGGCGAGCCAGCCCCAGCGCCCCCACGGCCGGAGCGCCCACTGGTAGACGAGGATGCCGGGCGCCACGCCGAAGGCGACCAGGTCGGCGAGCGAGTCGTACTGGATGCCGAAGGAGCTGGTCGAGCGCGTGAGCCGCGCGAGGCGTCCGTCGAGCGCGTCGCAGAGCTGGGCCACCAGGATCATCACCGCGGCGAGCCAGTACCACCTGGTCGCCCCGGCGCGGGCGGCGTTGAGCGTGCAGATGATCGAGTAGAAGCCCGAGAAGAGCCCGGCCGAGGTGAGCAGGTTGGGCAGCAGGTAGACGCCCTTGCGCAGCGGCGGGATGCGCCGGCGGCGGCGGAGGCGGACGGCGTAGACCGGCGGGCTGTCCATCTTGGGGTTGTCCATCTTACGACCTCACCTCGGCGATGACGCTCGTTCCAGCCCGCACCCGGTCGCCGGGGCGGACGACCGGCGCGACTCCGACCGGCAGGAAGAGGTCGACGCGCGAGCCGAACATGATCATGCCGAAACGCTCGCCGCGTTGCACGCGGTCGCCCGGGCGCACCCGGCACACGATGCGCCGGGCGAGCGCGCCGGCGATCTGCTCGAGGAGGTAGCGGCGCCCGCCGCTCTCGAGCACGAGGGCGGTGCGCTCGTTGTCGAGCGAGGCCTTGTCGGCGAAGGCGGCGCGGAACTTGCCCGCCGTGTGGCGCACCAGCGCGACCGTCGCCGAGACCGGGCTCCGGTTCACGTGCACGTCGAGCGGCGACATGAAGATGCTGACGCGCGTCGCCGGCGCCCCGAGCACGCGCTCCTCGCGCTCCTCGACCACCGCCACCACGCGCCCGTCGGCCGGCGAGACGACCAGCCGCTCGTCGGGCGGCGCGCTGCGCTCCGGGTCGCGGAAGAAGTAGAGGCAGAAGCCGACCGCCACCACGAGCGGCACGAGCGCGGCCGGATGCCCGGCGAGCGTGCCGACCGCGCCGACCAGGCCGAGCACGCCGGCGGCGGTGCCGATGACGGGCCAGCCCTCGCGCGCGATCGTCACCTACTTCTTAGTTCCGCGAGCGGTCGACGAGCCGCTCGGAGGCGAGCCAGGGCATCAGGCCGCGCAGCTTCGCCCCCACCTCCTCGACCGGATGCTTCGCGGCCTCCTGCCTGAGCTCGCGGAAGTGCGGCAGGCCGCAGCGGTACTCGGTGATCCACTCGTCGGCGAACTTGCCCGACTGGATGTCGGCGAGGATCGCCTTCATCGCCTTGCGCGTCTCGTCGCCGATGACGCGCTTGCCGCGCGTCATGTCGCCGTACTCGGCGGTGTTGCTGATCGAGTAGCGCATGTTGGCGATCCCGCCCTCGTAGATCAGGTCGACGATCAGCTTCACCTCGTGCAGGCACTCGAAGTACGCCATCTCGGGCGAGTAGCCGGCCTCGACCAGCGTCTCGAAGCCGGCGCGGATGAGCTCGGTCAGCCCGCCGCAGAGGACCGACTGCTCGCCGAAGAGATCGGTCTCGGTCTCTTCCTTGAAGGTGGTCTCGAGGACCCCGGCGCGCGTGCCGCCGATCGCCTTGGCGTAGGCGAGCGCGAGGCGCTTGGTATCGCCGCTCGGGTCCTGCGCGAGGGCGAGGAGGCAGGGGACGCCGCGGCCCTTCTGGTACTCGCTGCGCACGAGGTGGCCCGGGCCCTTGGGCGCGACCATGAAGACGTTCACGCCGGCGGGCGGGACGATCTTCCGGTAGTGGATGTTGAAGCCGTGGCCGAAGGCCAGGTACTTCCCGGGCGCGAGCCCCGGCGCGATCTCGTTCTCGTAGATCTCGGCGCCCTGCTCGTCGGGCACGAGCATCATGACGATGCCGGCCTCGCGCGCGGCGGTGGCGGCGTCGACCACGCGGAGCCCGGCCTGCTCGGCCTTGGGGCGCGAGGCGCTGTCGGCCCGCAGCCCGACGCGCACGTCCATGCCGCTGTCGCGCAGGTTCTGCGCGTGGGCGTGGCCCTGGCTGCCGTAGCCGATGACCGCGATCTTCTTGCCCCGCAAGGGGGCGAGGTCGGCGTCTCCGTCGTGGTAGATGTTCATGCGACACGCTCCTTCTCTTTCCCGTCCACGGTGAGGACGCGCGTACCGCGGTACATCGCCACCTTGCCCGTGCGGACGATCTCCAGGATGCCGAGCGGCTTCAAGAGCTCGACGAGCGCGCTCACCTTCTCCTCCGCGCCCGTGATCTCGACGACGTAGGACTCGCGCGACACGTCGATGATCTTGGCGCGGAAGATGTCGACGATGTTGGCCAGCTCGCCCCGCGTGCGCTCGTCGGCGCGCACCTTGATGAGGACGAGCTCGCGCTCGACGTGCTCGGTCTCGGTGAAGTCACCGACCTTGATCACGCAGATGAGCTTGTTGAGCTGCTTCTCCATCTGCTCGAGCACCTGATCCTCGCCGCGCGTGACCAGCGTGATACGCGACACGGTCGGGTCGAGCGTCTCGGCCACCGACAGGCTCTCGATGTTGAAGCCCCGGCCGCTGAACAGACCGGCCACCCGCGCCAGCACGCCGAACTCGTTCTCGACCAGGATGGAGATGATGTGGCGCATGGGCGGACGTCAGTGGGACCGGTAGCGGGACAGGATCTCCATGATCTTGTCCTTGCCGGCGAGCTTGAGCTTCTGGAGCCGCTTCTTCTCCAGCTCTTCCTCGGGCGTCAGGTAGAGCTTCTGCTGGAAGGCTCCGAGCCGCCGCTCGAGGTCGGCGTGCTCCTCGTAGTAGCGCCGGAGCTCCGGCTCTCGCTCGAGCAGGGTCCGGATCAGCGCCTCGTCCTTTTCTTCCATGCCTCCCCCCCGTGCTCAGCGGTGAGAACCGAGCTTAATATGCCCCAAAACGGCCTGTCAACGCGACCGCGGCAGCTCCGCGTCCGGCGGACGAACGTAGACCGGCTCGAGCGTCCCCAGGTTGGCCGCCTCGCCCGCCGCGAGCCGCGCGGCGCCGAGCCGCGCGATCACGCCGCCGCGCGGATGGTGCGTGGCGAAGGGCAGGAGACGCGCGTGCGCGCCCAGCGCCTCGCCGTAGACCTCGCCCGCGTCGCCCACGACCGTGCACGGGCGTGGAAGCCGCGCCGCGAGCGCCTCGGGCGCGAGCGCGAGATCGGGCGTGAGACGGCGGGGCCCTTCTGCCTCCACGGCGAAGAGCGCCGCGTAGACCTCGCGCTTGCGCGCGTCGAGCGCCGCGCACACGGTCGTGCCCGGCTCCGCGTCCACCACCCAGGCGAGGGCCTCGAGCGTGGGCACGCCCACCAGGGGGAGCCCGCCGGCGAACGCGAGCCCCTTGGCGAGTGCGAGCCCGATGCGGAGCCCGGTGAACGAGCCCGGCCCGATCGACACCGCGATGCCCTCGACGTCCTCGAGCACGAGTCCCGCGTCGCGGAGCACACGCTCGACCAGCAGCGGCAGCGAGGCGGTGTGCGAGCGCGACTCGCGGTGCACGCCCTCGGCGAGGACGGCGCCGGCGCGCGCCACCCCGACCGCCGCGGTCCACGTCGCCGTGTCGAGCCCGAGGACGAGCGTCGGCGCCTAGGCCTCCTACCCCCAGACCAGGCGGTGGATGTCGTTGTACGACACGAACACGATCAACGTGATGAGCAGCAGGATGCCCACCTGCAGCGCGATCTCGCGGTGTCGCAGGCCGAGCGGGCGGCGCAGCACTCCCTCGATGGCGAAGAAGGCGAGGTGCCCGCCGTCGAGCGCCGGGATCGGCAGCAGGTTCAGCACGGCGAGGTTGACGGAGAGGAAGGCGAGCGTGAACAGGTAGTAGCGCCCTCCGGCTCTCGCCTGCTTCCCGGCCGCGTTGGCGATCGCGATCGGACCGCCGAGATCCCGCAGGGGAACCCGCCCGCTCGCCATGAGCTTCAGCCCCTTCAGGACCATGAGTGCCGCCCCCCCGGTCTGCTGCGCGGCCATCCCGACGGCCGTGACGGGGCCAACCCGCAACCACTCGAGCGACACCTCGACCCCGATGCGATAGACCTTTCCCGCGTCCTCGCCGAACACGGTCAGGTTCTCGTGCAGCTCCGGCTCGACCTCGAGCGGGAAGCGCGCCCCGCCGCGCTCGACCACGAGGTGCAGGCGCTCGCCCTTCGAGGCGACGATCGTCTTGGAGAGCTGCTCCCAGGTGCTGATCGGCGTGTCGCCGATGGCGACGATCCGGTCGCCCGCCTGGAGGCCCGCCCGCTCCGCCGGCATCCCGGCCGTGACACCGCCCACGCGCGGCTCGGTCGACGGGCTCTCGACGCCCACCGCGACGAAGAGGACCGCGTAGACGAGAAACGCGAACACGAAGTTCATCGCCGGCCCGGCGAACACGATCGCCGCGCGGCGGAGGACCGACTGGGTGGAGAAGGAGCGCTCCGGGTTGGCGAGCGCCTCCTCGCCTTCCTCCTCACCGAGCATCTTCACGTAGCCGCCCAGCGGGATGGCCGACACGGCGTACTCGGTCTCGCCCGGCTTGCGCGCGAGGACCACCGGACCGAAGCCGATCGAGAAGCGCTCCACCAGCACGCCCAATCGCTTGGCCACCGCGAAGTGCCCGAGCTCGTGCACGAAGACGAGCACGCCGATCGCAACCGAGAACGACAGCACCGTCACCAAGAGGGAATGGATGTCCATCATCACCTTCAGGCCCGTGGCAGGACGGCGTAGTAGTACGTGAACACGACGGGGAAGAGGAGGCTGTCCAGCCGGTCCAGAATGCCACCGTGTCCCGGGATAATCCAGCCGGAGTCCTTGGCTCCGAAGGCGCGCTTGAGGGCCGACTCGCAGAGGTCGCCGAACTGCGCCAGCACGCTGATCGCGGCGCCCAGCACGAGCGCCTCGCTGCTCCCCAAGCCGGCGAAGAAGACCAGGCGGCAGAGCGCCGCGATCACCATCGCGCCGGCGAGCGCGCCGAGCGCGCCCTCGATCGTCTTGCTCGGGCTGATCGAGGGCGCGAGCTTGTGGCGGCCGAAAGCGCGGCCGGTCAGATAGCCGCCCGAGTCCGAGCCCATCGCCACGAAGACCGTGAACAGCACCCAGCGCCAGCCGAGGTCGTGGTCGGCCTCGCGCAGCAGCACGAAGTGGGGCGTGAAGAAGCCCACGTAGAGCACGCCGAGGAGGGAGAGCCCGAGACGATGCATGGCGCTCGGTAGGTCATCGGCGTGCAGCAGCGGGAACATGAGCCCGCCGATGACCGCGAGCGCCAGGCCCGCGCCCCACAGATCGGACTGCCGTGAGGCGACGCCGCCGGCGATCACGAGCCCCCACAGCACGCCCGCCGTGCGCTCGACCGCATCGCCGGGCAGCGCCATCGCGAAGTACTCGAGCAGCGCCAGCGCCGCCACCGCCATGATGAAGCCCGCGAACAGGTGGGGCGGCAGGTACTCGACGATGAGCCACAGGGCCGGCAGCGCGATGGCCGCCGTGGCAAGCCGCGTACGCAGCATTCAACTCATCCGGGGGCCCGTCCAGTGCTCGCCCGCTACGCGGGCTGCGGACGGCATCCGCCGCGCGCCCCGAACCACCACCCGCGCGGCTCCCGCCGCGCGCGGCTTGGCGCCTCTCGGCGCCGGCCTCCCACGCGTCCGCGCTGTTGTTCTCGTGGCCCGCTCAGGCGTTGCCCCGAGCGCGCCCGTGGCCCACGGCGTCACTCAGTTCGCTGCGCGCAGACGCTCGCGTTCGACCTGGGCGGACGTCCGGCCGAAGCGGCGCTGGCGCTGCTGGAAGAAGGCGAGCGCCTGGAGGTAGTCGCGCTCGCGGAAGTCGGGCCACAGGGTGTCGGTCACGTACATCTCGGTGTACGCGAGCTGCCAGAGGAAGAAGTTGCTGAGGCGCATCTCGCCGCTGGTGCGGATCAGGAGGTCGGGATCCGGGATGCCGCTCGTGCCGAGGTGCCTGGCGAGCGTGCCGGCGGTGATCTGCTCCGGGTCGAGGTCGCCGCGCCGCACGCGCCGCGCGATGGCGCGCGCCGCGCGCGCGATCTCCTCGCGCCCGCCGTAGCTCACGGCGAGGATCACGGTCATGCCGGTGTTGCGCCTGGTCGCGGCGATGGTGGCGCGCAGCGCCTGGCGCACCGCCGGCGGCAGGCGGCGGAGGCTCCCGACGGCGAGCAGGCGGATCTGATGCTTCATCATCTTGCCGAGCTCGGTCGCCAGGTAGCGGCGGAGGAGCGCCATGAGCCCGTCGACCTCGCGCGGCGGGCGGCTCCAGTTCTCGGTGGAGAAGGCGTAGAGCGAGAGGTAGCGGATGCCGAGGCGCCGGCTGGCCTCCACCACCGCCCGCACCGACTCCTTGCCGACGCGGTGCCCCTGCAGGCGCGACAGGCCGCGCTGCTCCGCCCAGCGCCCGTTGCCGTCCATGATGACGGCCACGTGGCGCGGCAAGCGAGTGGGATCGATCTCCACCATCAGACCGCCATGATCTCCTCTTCCTTGCCCTTCAAGGTCTTCTCGACGCGCTCGATGAAGTCCTTGGTGAGCGCCTCGACCTTCTCGGCCGCGTGCCGCCGATCGTCCTCCGTGATCTCCTTGTCCTTCTCGAGCTCCTTCAGCATCTCGAGCGAGTCGCGGCGGTGGTTGCGCACCGACACGCGGTAGTCCTCGGCCAGCTTGCGCACGTGCTTGACCAGGTCGCGGCGCCGCTCCTCGGTGAGGGCCGGGATGGGGACGCGGATGAGCTTGCCGTCGTTCAGCGGATTGAGCCCGAGGTCGGAGCTCTTGATCGCCTTCTCGATGGCGCCGATCACGCTCTTGTCGTACGGCTGCACGACGAGCAGGGTCGGCTCGGGCGCGGAGAGCGTGGCGAGCTGGTTGAGCGGCGTCCTGGCGCCGTAGTAGTCGACCGTGATGCCCTCGAGCAGCGCGGTGTGGGCGCGCCCCGTCCGCACGTGCGAGAGCTCCTTGCGGAAGGCCGCGACGGTCTTTTCCATGTCCTGCCGGGTGCTCTCCAGAACCTCGGAGTCGGGCGTCATGTCCGCCCTCCATGCACCAGCGTGCCGATGCGCGCGCCGGTGACCGCCTTCTTGATGTTCCCGGGCTGCATCATGTTGAAGACCAGGATCGGCAACCCGTTGTCCATGCAGAGCGAGATCGCGGTCGCGTCCATCACCTGGAGCTGGCGCGAGAGCACGTCGATGTAGGTGAGCTCCTCGAAGCGCACCGCGCCGGGATGCTTGAGCGGGTCGGCGTCGAAGACGCCGTCCACGCGCGTCGCCTTGAAGATGACCTCGGCGCCGATCTCCATGGCGCGGAGACTGGCGGCCGTGTCGGTGGTGAAGAAGGGGTTGCCGGTGCCGGCGGCGAAGATGACCACGCGTCCCTTCTCGAGGTGGCGCGTCGCGCGGCGGCGGATGTAGGGCTCGGCCACCTGCTGCATCTCGATGGCGGAGAGCACGCGCGTCGGCACGCCGAGCTTCTCGAGCGCGTCCTGCAGCGCCAGCGCGTTGATGATGGTGGCGAGCATGCCCATGTAGTCGGCGGTGGCGCGGTCGACGCCGCGCGCGCTCGCGGCCAGGCCGCGGAAGATGTTGCCGCCGCCGATCACCAGCGCGAGCTCGCAGCCGAGCGCGTGCACGTCCTTCAGCTCGGCCGCGAAGGCCACGAGCACGCCGGGGTCGATGCCATAGCCGGCCAGACCGGCCAGGGCCTCCCCGCTGATCTTGAGGAGGACGCGGCGGTAGCGGGTCGCGCCGGACGCGCCCGGCGCGGGTTCAGGCTCCGGGCGCGCCTCCAGCAGGGCTCTCCTTGGGCGTCGACTCGCCGAGCTGGAAACGTGCGAAGCGGCGCACCGCCACGTTCACCCCAAACCGCACGATGGCCTCCTGGACGATCTCCGCGACGCTGCGGCCCTTGTCGTCCTTGACGAACGGTTGCTCGAGGAGGCACACCTCCTTGTAGAAGCGCTCCACCTGCCCTTCGACGATCCGCTCGATCACCTTCTCGGGCTTACCCGACTGCAGGGCCTGCGTGCGGTAGATCTCGCGCTCGGCGGCGAGCTCGGCGGCGGGCACGTCTTCGCGGCGCACGTAACGTGGCGCGGTGGCCGCCACCTGCATGGCGAGGTCCTTCACGAGCTGCTGGAACTCGGCCGTCTTGGCGACGAAGTCGGTCTCGCAGTTGACCTCGATCAGCACGCCGATCTTGCCCGGCGGGTGGATGTAGGCGCCGATCGCGCCGTCGGTGGCCGTGCGCGTCGCCTTCTTGGCCGCCTTGGCGAGCCCGCGCTCGCGCAGGAGCCGGATCGCCTTCTCGACGTCGCCCGCCGCTTCGCCGAGCGCCTTCTGGCAGTCGAGCAAGCCCGCGCCGGTCTTCTCGCGCAACTCCTTGACGGACTCGAGCGCCATCGCCTAACGCGCCTCCGCCTCGACCACGTCCAGGGCCGGCGCGCCGCCCCCCGCGCCATCGTCGACGCTCCCGGCCTCGTGCCCGGCGCCGCGCTGGCGTTCCTCGTAGAGGTTGCGGCCCTCGATCACCGCCTCGGCGATGGCGGCGCAGAAGAGTCGGATGGCGCGGATGGCGTCGTCGTTGCCCGGGATCTTGTAGTCGATCAGGTCCGGGTCGCAGTTCGTGTCGACCACCGCCACCACCGGGATGCCGAGCTTGTTGGCCTCCTTGACGGCGATCTCCTCCTTCTTGGGATCGATCACGAAGAGCGCGTCGGGGAGCTTGCGCAGCCCCTTGATGCCGCCCAGCGAGGAGAGGAGCTTCTCGCGCTCGTGGCGCATGCCCCCGATCTCCTTCTTGGTGAGCGCCTGGACCACCTGCGCGTCCTCGAGCATCTCGTCGAGCTTCTTCAAGCGGTCGATCGACTGCTTGATGGTGTGGAAGTTCGTCAGCATGCCGCCGAGCCAGCGCGTGTTGACGTAGAACGCCCCGCAGCGCTC
>JBKPBB010000061.1:0-3845 GCA_046744245.1 Thermodesulfobacteriota bacterium | reverse complement strand
CGTCCCCGCTCGGGCCAGCTCGGCCTCGCCCAGGGCGGAGAGACGCGCATGCACCTCGGCCGTCGTATGGTCAGGGCGGAAGTCGTTCGGGTACGGGTCGATCCCCCGCTCCCGAAGCGCCTGGAGCTTTTTCCGCCTGACCACGATCTGCTCGTGGTCTTCGGGCATGCTGCGGAAGTCTCGGAAACCGAGTGTGTTTACTGGCTTCCCGGCGGGGGGTCAAACAATTGATCTGGGGGCCCGTCCAGTGCTCGGGCGCTGCGCGCCCTGCGCGCTTCCGAGGCCCCCAGCCCAACGCCCGCGCGGCTCCGCCGCGCGCAGCTCGAGCGCTCTCGCGCTCGGCCTCCCCCTTCTCTCGCGGCCGCTCCAAGGCTCCGTTCGCTCGCTGCGCGCTTCCGATGCCCCCAGACCCCGTCCGAATCCCGACACGGGGGCGGTGGGGAAGGCGCGGGCGAACGCTCGGCGGCTACGACGGCCCGCGGGCGACGGCGGTCCTATGGGCAGGCAGACGAGCACACCCCGATACTCTCGAGCTCGCAGCTGCTGGGATCCCCCGCGACTCCGGCGCAGAGCGGCGTCGATCCCGAGCAGTTGGCATCGCTGGTGCAGGCGTTGGTGGTGGAGCCGGCGACGATGCAGACGAGCGGAGCGCCTGGTGCGCAGTGCTCGACGCAAATGCCCCTACCGCACGACCCGCAGCTCGCTCCGAGGGAGCCGCACGAGGGTAGCGTCGTGCTCGTGGTCGCGGTCGTGGTCGTGGTCGAACTGGTGGTAGCGGTCGTGCTGGTCGTGGTCTCACAATCGACGTTGCTCTGACAGTTGCCGCACGCCGTGCAGCAACGCTGGTAGGGGCTGCGGGGGCGGTCCCGCTTCGTGGTGCAAGCGTCCTCGAGTGGGACGCAGGCTGCGTCCCGGCATCCGCGACGGCAGATGGCGAGCGCCAGCCTGTCGCCCTCGCAGCGGTCCTCGCAGTCCGCGAAGCACTCACCGACGATCCCGACGATGCAGCGCGGCTGACACGCACACCGATCGACCGCGGCGCGTGACGCACTCGCGGCTGTCCCGGGCGGACACTCCCGAATACACTGGCGGCGCGCCCGGCGGGCCGTTGCGAGGCAAAGCCGTCCGCCCGCACAGCGCCGCCGAAGGTGAGACCGGAAGGTGCGCTCGCAGACCGCCCGGGCTCCGGTGATGCCGTCCCGACAACGGTTCACGCAGTCGTGGGTGATGGCGCAGAACCCGGCGAAGGCGGGGCAGGCGGCGACACAGGACGCGAACGCATTCCGGGCGGCCTCCAGGCAGGCCTCTCGGGAACCGATCAGGCCCGTCGCGCAACCGTCGCACCCCTGCACGAGCGCCGCGTTCCCCGTCGCGGTGCACGCCTTCCTGCAACCATCTGCGGCGGCGCTCGCGTCCGATGCGGGCGCGGCCAGTGTGAGCGCCAGCGCGATCGCTCCCACGACCGTGCGCACGCGGCCCACGCATAGACCCGGGTCGGAGACGGGTCAACTGCCTGATGACCGATCTGCCTGTCGACGTTCGAATCGTTGTGGACCAACGTCACCGTGTTCGACCGCGTGGTAGACCGCCTGCGCGTGGGCGAGGTACGCCGCCTCCGCGTCGACGATCCAACCGTTCGCGAGGCGGCCGACGTGCTCGGGATCGCGCCCGCGTAGGTGAGCTGCGTCCCGCATTCTCGGTAGCGCGGCCGGCATCCCGACGGCGACGACCGTGGCGAGCGGCGGTCGCGCCTGCGTGCTACGTCCCGAAGTGCCGGATCAGGTCCGGGAGGCGGTCGAACGCGGGCCCGCGATCGACCCAGCGCTCGCGGCCGCCCCGGCCGCGGCCGACGATGGCCACATGACCCAGCTCGGCCAGCCGCGAGAGCGCGTTCCCGAAGGTGATCATCGAGTTGCCCTCGGGCTTGTGCACCTCGCCGAGGAGGAGGCTGGTCTGGAACTGGCGCCGCATGCGCTGCGCGAGCGCGCTCTGCGCGATCGGCCACTCCTCCTGCGCGGCCAGGGCGCGCGCCGCGACCAGGTAGGCCTCGCGGAAGTTCTCGAGGATGCCGGCGGTGGCGTGGATGACGGGGTGGTCGAGCGCGGCCCCGTCCCCCACCAGCGCGCCCACCTCGCGGTAGTACGCGAGCCAGCGCCCGATCTCGGCCGCCAGCGCGTCGCGCTCCGGGAGCGGGAATTCCCAGCGGTAGAGATCGAGCCACCAGCCGATGTGCGCGCGCAGCGCGCTGAACGGCACCTCGGCGATGAGCGCGCGCGTGAGCAGCGAGGGAACGAGGAAGAAGTGGATCGTGTTGTTCTTGTAGAAGTCGAGGTTGAGCCGCTTGGAGACCGGCACGTGCAGGACGACGCCGCCCGAGTCCACGAACCGCTCGACCAACCCGCCCCCCTCGAGCCAGCGGAGGCTCTCGCGGAAGTCCGACCGATCGTTGCGCTCGAGCGAGGCCGTGATCCGCGCCCCCTGGGCGTGCAGCAGCCCGGAGAGCGCGCGCGTCGCAGCGAGGAACTCGCTCATGCGGCAGGCGGCGCGCGGCGCGCCGAGGAGCGCCGTGGCGCTGACCGCCGTGGCGCCCGCCACCGCGGCGTCGTTCACGGCGCGCAGCAGGCGGAAGCCCAGGCGCTGGATGAAGCGGCGCTTCTCCTCCTCCACCTCCTGGTCGCCGAGCCCGGCCGCGAAGCGCTCGCGGGCGGTGCCGAGGAGGGCGTTCAGGGAGAACGGGTCCGCATAGCTCACGTAGACCGTCCCGTAGCGGCGCTTGAGCACGCTGCGCGCGCGGAGAAGCGCGCCGAGCGACTCGCGCTCCTTCTCCTCGCCGGCGACCTCGCGCTTGTAGGCCTCCTCCTCCGGAATGCGCCCGTAGTGGATGGAGATGGGCACGAAGTAGAGGTCCCGCCGCACGCCCTGCACGAAGGCGTTCACGATCGCCGAGAGCATGCCGAGCCGCGGGGTGAGGATCTTCCCCGTCCGCGTCCGCCCGCCCTCGATGAAGAACTCCTGGGTGTAACCCTCGCGGATCAGGAAGGTGAGGTACTTCCGGAAGACCATCTTGTAGAGCTCGTCGTCCTCGAAGCTGCGGCGGATGAAGAAGGCGCCGGCGCCGCGGAAGAGCGAGCCCATGGGCCAGAAGCTCAGGTTGTTGCCGGCCGCGATGTGGGGCGGCGAGAGGTAGTTCAGGTGGAAGATGTAGGAGAGGATCAGGTAGTCGAAGTGGCTGCGGTGGCAGGGGACGAGCACCACCGGATGCTCCTTCACGCACTCGATGACGTTCTCGAGGCCGACGATCTCGAGCGCGGTGAACACGCGCGGCCAGATGCGGTTGAAGATGGCTTCGAGGAGGCCGAAGTAGAGGCCGTTGAAGTTGGCGGCCATCTCGTCGAAGTCGCCGCGCGCCTCCTTCCACACGCGCCGGCGCGGCACACCGCGCTCGGCCGCGATGCGGCGCACCAGCCGGGCCAGCTCGGGGTCGCGCAGCACCTGCCGGCGCACCACCCGCCGCGGCAGGAGCGGCGGCCCCCACACCAGGCGCTCCTCGCGGTAGAGGAAGATCTGCAGCGCGCGCGCCAGCCGCCGCACGATCCGCTCGTCGCCCTCGCCCCGGTAGTCCTGCACGAAGCGGTCGAGGACGATCTCGCGCCCGAGGGTGAGCTGGGTCTCTTCGGCGTTCCAGAGGTAGTTGAAGAAGCGCTTCGCCTCGCCCGGGGCCTCCTGCACGCTGTAGAGGAGGGTCGCCAGGCGCGACTCCTTCCGCCGGAAGCCCTTGCCGCGGAAGATCGCGACCGGGACCAGGAAGACCGGGCGGCGGGCCGCCGGCGCGACACGCACCACGC
>JBKPBB010000328.1:0-3216 GCA_046744245.1 Thermodesulfobacteriota bacterium | reverse complement strand
GTTTTTCCCGTGCCGCGCGAAACGCGCTTCGAGCCCCTCCTCGGCCACCAGGCGCAGCGCCTCGCGCAGCGCGTAGTTCATCGAGATGGGCGCGGTGTGGTGGTAGACGCGCTCCTCGCCCCAGTACTGCGAGAGCAGCGTCAGGTCGAGGTACCAGCTCTGCACGCGCGTCGTCCGCTTGCCGAGCGCCGCGAGCGCGCGCGGCCCGAAGGTGATCGGCGCGAGACCCGGCGGGCACGAGAGGCACTTCTGCGTCCCGCTGTAGGCGGCGTCGATCCCCCAGCGGTCGACCTCGACCGGCGCCCCGCCGAGCGAGGTCACGCAGTCGGCGAGAAAGAGCGCCCCGTGCTCGTGCGCCAGGCGGGCGGCGTCGGGGAGCGGCTGCCAGGCGCCGGTCGAGGTCTCGGCGTGGACGAGCGCCACGAGCTTCGGCCGCCGGCACTTCCGGAGCGCGGCCTCGACCTGCTCGGGACGGACGACGCGGCCCCAGGGCGCCTCGACGCGCACGGCGACCCCGCCCGCGCGCTCGATCACGTCCGCCATGCGCGTCCCGAAGACGCCGTTCACGCCCACCACCACCTCGTCGCCGGGCTCGACCAGGTTGACGATGCACGCCTCCATGCCCGCGCTGCCCGTGCCCGAGACGGGGAAGGTGAGCGTGTTCTCGGTCGCGAAGACGAAGCGCAGGAGCGCCTTCACCTCCTCCATCATCGCGATGAAGGCGGGGTCGAGGTGACCGACGAGCGGCGCGGACATGGCGCGCAGCACGCGCGGGTGGACCTCGGAGGGGCCGGGGCCGAGGAGCAGGCGCGCGGGCGGCGCGAACTCGCCGGGGATCGCGGTCACGGTGGCGCACTGTACACGAGCGGCGCACCGCGGGCGAGAACGCCGGCCACCGCGCGCTCCGCGCGGCCTGTACACGCCGGAACGCCGGCGCTAGGAGGAACGCGACATGGTCCGGCCCGCGCTCCTCGCCGCGCTCCGTGGCATCGTCGGCGCCGACGGCGTCATCGACCGCCCCGAGGCGCTCCTCGTCTACGAGTGCGACGGCTACACGCTCGAGCGCGCGGCGCCGGAGGTCGTCGTGCTGCCGCGCACGCCCGCGGAGGTCGCGGCGGTGCTGCGGCTCCTGGCCGCGGAGCGCATCCCCTTCGTGCCGCGCGGCGCGGGCACCGGTCTCTCGGGTGGCACGCTGCCGGTCGAGGCGCCGGTCATGGTCGGCACCAGCCGCCTCAGCGCGATCGAGGCGATCGACGTTGCCAACCGCCGAATCGTCGCGCAGGCGGGCGTGGTGAACCAGTGGGTCACGAACGCCGTGCGCGCGCACGGGCTCTGCTACGCCCCCGATCCGTCGAGCCAGCCGGCGTGCACCATCGGCGGCAACATCGCCGAGAACTCGGGCGGCCCGCACACGCTCAAGTACGGTGTGACGACGAACCACGTCCTCGGCGTGGAGCTGGTGCTGGCGTCGGGCGAGGTGGTGGCGCTCGGCGGCGCGGTCGAGGATCGCCCGGGCTACGACCTGGTCGGGCTCGTGGTCGGCGCCGAGGGGACGTTCGGCATCGTGACGCGCGCCACGCTCCGCCTGGTGCGCGCGCCGGAGGCGTACCGCACGCTGCTCGCCGTCTTCGAGTCGGTCGACGCGGCGAGCGAGGCGGTCTCGGGGATCATCGCGGCCGGCATCGTGCCGGCGGCGCTCGAGATGATGGACCGGTTGATCCTCCAGGCGCTGGAGCAGGCGTACCACATCGGCCTCCCCACCGACGCGGGCGCCGTCCTCCTGATCGAGCTGGACGGCCCTGCGGTCGGCCTCGACCCGCAGGCGGAGCAGGTCGCTACCGTCTGTCGCACGAACGGCGTGCGCGAGGTGCGCGTCGCGCGCGACGAGGCGGAGCGCGCCGCGCTCTGGAAGTGCCGCAAGCGCGCCTTCGGCGCCGTCGGCCGGCTCGCGCCCAACTACTGCACGCAGGACGGCGTCGTGCCGCGGACGCGCGTGCCGGACATCCTGCGGCACATCGCCGCGGCGGCGGAGCGCCACCGGCTCCGCATCGCCAACGTCTTCCACGCCGGCGACGGCAACATCCACCCGATCCTCCTCTTCGACGAGCGCGACCAGGACGAGGTCCGGCGCGTGCTCGCGGCGGGACGGGAGATCCTGGAGGCGTGCGTCGCGCTCGGCGGGAGCCTCACCGGCGAGCACGGCATCGGGGTCGAGAAGATGGCGCAGATGCCGCTCCTCTTCGGGCCCGACGACCTCCGCGCGATGACGCGGCTGCGCGCCGTGTTCGATCCCGAGGGACGCGCCAATCCGCACAAGATCTTCCCCGACGCGAAGGTGTGCGTCGAGACGCGCGCCCCGCGGCGGCAGGCGGCCATGTGACGCCGTGGGCGGACATCGTCGGCGCCGAGTACGTGGCGCCGGGCGCCCCCGTCGACGGCGTGGTGCCCGCCTGGGTGGTGCGCCCGGGGAGCGTGGCCGAGGTGCAGGAGTGCGTGCGGGCGGCCGGCCGGGCGCGCGCGAGCCTCGTCGTGCAGGGGCTCGGCGCGCACATGAGCGTCGGCGCGCCGCCCGCGCGGCTCGACGTGGTGCTCGGGCTCGACCGCCTGGCGCGCGTCATCGACCACCAGGCCGGCGACATGACGGTCACCGTGGAGGCGGGCTGCACGCTCGCCGCGCTCGCGAAGACGCTCGCCACCGGCGACCAGTGGCTGCCGCTCGACCCGCCGCGCGCCGACGCGACGACGGTCGGCGGCCTCATCGCCGCGAACCTCTCGGGCCCGCTCCGCGCCTCCCAGGGCCGCGTGCGCGACCTCCTGCTCGGCATCCGAGTGGTGGGCGCCGACGGCGCGCTGGTCGCCGGCGGCGGGCGCGTGGTCAAGAACGTCGCCGGCTACGACCTCCCGAAGCTCCACGTCGGCGCGCTCGGCACGCTCGGCGTGATCGTCGAGGCGACGTTCAAGGTGCGGCCGCGGCCGGCGTGCGAGGAGGCGGTGGTGATCGCCGCCCGTTCGGTCGAGGCGGCGGCCGAGGCCGCGCTCGGCGTGATGGCGAGCGAGGTCGCGCCCCTGTGGCTCGAGGTGGGAGGACCCGGCGCTCTGCCCGAGGGACCGGGCGACGGCGCCGCGGTCGTGGTCGGGCTCGCCGGCATCGCGGAGGAGGTGGCGCACGCCCGGGCGCGCACGCTGGAGCTTGCACGGGCGCGCGCTCTCCGCGCC
>JBKPBB010000110.1:0-5910 GCA_046744245.1 Thermodesulfobacteriota bacterium | reverse complement strand
GCGGCTCCGCGACGAGGTCGCGCGCCGCTGGGTCGACGGCGACGCCGATCGCTGCCGGCGCTTCTTCATCTGCGGCGTCGGCGAGATCGTGCCGGCGCTCCGCGACCTGCTCCGCCGCGCGGGCTACGAGCGGCGCGCGGTGCAGTACGAGAAGTGGTAGGGTCGGGGAACAGATCGTCCACCGGCATCGACCAGCCCGGCACGGCGGGCTCAGCCTCGGCAACGTCACCCCGCCGGTAGACCGTCGGGCGCTCCCGCGCGCGATACACACGCACCACGTCCGCGCCGAGGAGGTCGACGTCCCACACGACGAGCGTGCCGGCCGCGAAGTAGTCGTCCCGCTTGCGGGCGAGCCTGCGCTCGGCTGCCGGCCCGTAGTCGCTCTCGCTCCGCACCTCCACCGCGAAGCGCGGTGCGCCCTCGAGAAATCCCATACGGAGCTCACCCACGTAGAACGCGGCGTCGGGCGAGAACGAACGGCGATGCGGCAGGGTCACCGTGAAGGCCACGTTGTCGGGGATCGCGTGCCCCACCCCGGTCCGGCGCGAATACGCGTGCAGACTGGCGACGATCTCGCGCCCCGCATAGCCCGGCAGCCCCCCCGTCGGCGACATGCGCACGATCCGGCCGTTCACGAGCTCGGCCTTGCCGGGCACGCGAGCCAGATCCTCGAGCGTCGCCTCTCGCGTACGCATGCGGGCGCGGTCTCTTCTGCTACACCCCACACCATCGGCCGGCAAGGCTGCGCGGGCGGAGCGAGCGAGTCGATCGCTGCGAGCGCACCACGCACGGGCGACAGCGTCCACCGGTTCGCCCGGACACGGGCTCACCGCATACCGGCTTGATCCCGCGCCGCGCCCCGTGCCATGGAAGCGCGCATGTCTGCCGTGATCCCGCGCCTCGGCGCGAGCCTTCCGCTCCCGCCCGACCTCGAGATGTGCCGGCGCGTCGCCGAGCATGCCGAGATCCTCGGCTACGAGAGCCTGTGGATCGCGGACACGGGCGCGGGACCCGACGCCTTCGTGGTCGCCGCGGTGGCGGCGGGTGTCACGCGCCGCGTCCGCCTCGGCACGGCGGTCGTCCCCATCTACACCCGCGCGCTCCCCGTGCACGCCGCTGCCGCCGGCTCGGTCGCGCAGCTCGCGCCCGGCCGCTTCGTCCTCGGCCTCGGTATCTCGAGCGAGACCATCGTCGATGCCTGGGGCGGCGTGCCCTTCCGCAGGCCGTTCGCGCGCATGCGCGAGACCGTCAGCGCGCTGCGCCAGATGCTGGCCGGCGAGCGCGTCACCTTCGACGGCAAGACGGTGCGCACCAGGAACTTCCGCCTGGTCTCGCCGCCGCCCCGGCCGGTGCCGATCTACGTCGCGGCGCTCATGCCGCCCATGCTCGAGCTGGCGGGCGAGATCGCCGACGGCGTCATCCTGAACTTCATGCCGGTCGAGGCCGTGCCGCGCATGCTGGCCCACGTGCGCAAGGGCGCCGCGCGCGCCGGCCGCGACGCCGCCGAGCTCGAGGTGGTCGCCCGCTTCCAGACGGTGGTGACCGACGACGTGCCCGCGGCGCGGGCGGCGATCCGCCAGATGATGGGGCCCTACTTCGCGACCTCGGTCTACAACCGCTTCGTGGCCTGGTGCGGCTTCGCCGAGGAGGCGCGCGCGATCGACGCCGCCTGGCGCGCCCGGGATCGGGCGCGCAACGTGGCCGCGGTCACCGACGACATGGTGGACCGCCTCGCCATCATCGGCACGCCCGAGCATTGCCGCGAGCAGCTCGCCGCCTTCGTCGAGGCGGGCGTCACCACCCCCATGATCCAACCTTTCCTCTTCGACGAGGCGGCGATCTGGCGGACGTTCGAGGCCCTCGCGCCCGTAGGCAGCGCGTAGGCTAGGGCTAGCGGCGGAAGTTCCGCCGGTAGACGACGTAGCTGGCGCACACCTCGGCGCCGAGCTTCGCGGCCGTCCGGCGCGACGGCCAGTTGTCGTCGAGGACGATCGTGTAGCTCAGATAGGTGGCGCCGCGCCGCACCAGCTCCAGGTACGCGTGGCCCGCCATCGCCGTGTTGACGCCGCGGCCGCGCGCCGCCTCGCGTACGCCGATGCCGAGGAAGTTGAGCTTCTCCGCCGCCGCGAGGGCATGGCCCGGCGCGAGCGCGGCGGTGGCGCTGATCTCGGGCAGCACCCAGAGCACGCCGACGGGCCGCGTGCCCTCGTACGCGATGAGCGACAGGTCGAGCATGCCGACCGGGCCCTGTAGTTCGGCGAGGAGGGCGATCTCGCCCTCCGAGAAGGGCGTGAAGCCCCAGTGCGTCTTGAAGGTGTCGCTCCACAGCTCGGTGAACTCCGCCACGCGCCGGCTCGCGGGCACGTCCCGCAGCGGCACGAGCGTGTAGCCGGCGCGGCGTGCGGCCTCGACCGCGCTCTCCCAGCGCGCCACCAGCTGGGGGTGGACACGGATCTTGTAGTCGACCAGCCCCTTCTCGGTCTCGAAGCCCGCGTCCTTCAAGAGCGCGTGATAGTACGCCGGGTTGTGGCGCACGAAGGGCGGCGGGAGCACGTCGTAGGCATCGATCACGAACGGGAACTCGAGCACGCCGAAGCCGGCGCGCGCCGCCTCGGTCCCCTGGTGCTCGAGCCACTCGCAGGCCGCGTCGAGGAGGAGCCGCGTCGCCTCGCGCGTCCCGGGCAGCGCCTCGAACATCACGAGGTGACCGAGGCGCTCGCGCCAGTGGCGGTTGTAGCGGCTGTCGACCACGGCCGCCGTGCGCGCCACCATCTCGTCCCCCTCGCGCGCCACGAACGGCCGCACCCGGCGGCCCTCCACGAACGGGCTCTCGCCCGCGAGGATGGGGAGCTCGAGCGGCACGAATGCGCTCCAGCGCGCCGGGCGGGAGGCGTACACGCGATCGTGGAAGAGGACGAACTCGGTGAGCGCGTCGGTGCCCTCGGGCGTCTCGATGCGGATGGCCACGGCGTCCTCCTCGCTCGTCCCTTGGCAGCCTCGGCCGGCTTTGTCGAGAGCGCGGGCCGGGCGGGCGCGCACCCTTGCGCGGCGCGCGCCGAGTCTGCTCTAGTCCCCCGCCATGGTTCTCCTCTACGAGCATCCGCTCTCGCCCTACGCGCAGAAGGTCAAGATCGCGCTCGCCGAGAAGGGCGTCGCCGTCGAGTGCCGGCTGCCCGACTTCATGAGCGGGCGGGACGACGCCTTCGCGGCCGCCAACCCGCGCCTCGAGGTGCCCGCGCTGGTGGACGGCGACACCCGGGTCTTCGACTCGACCATCATCCTCGAGTACATCGAGGACCGCTGGCCGACGCCGCCGCTCCTCCCCGCCGCCCCCGCCGAGCGCGCGCGCGTGCGCATGCTCGAGGAGTTGTGCGACACCTACGTCGAGCCGATCAGCTGGGCCGCGATGGAGATCCGCGTCTTCAAGCGCGCCGGCGGGGCGCTTGCCGAGCGACTCCTCGCCCGCGGCGCCGAGCAGGCGGCGGGCGCGCATCGCTACCTCGAGCGGCAGCTCGCCGATCGGGCCTGGTTCAACGGCGGGGCCTTCGGGTGGGGCGACCTGTCGGTGGTCCCCTATGTCCAGGGCCTCGCCAACACCGGCAACCCGCCCGGGCCGGGCACGCGCCTCGCCGCCTGGCTCGAGCGGGTGTGCGCCCGGCCGAGCGTCGCCGCCGCCTTCGCGGCCGCGGCCGAGAGCATGCGGGGCTTCGAGATGCTCCCGCAGCTCGTCGAGTCCGGGCTCTTCAAGCGCGAGTACCGCGACCACCGGCTCGAGTGGATGATCCGCAGCGGGGGGGTCGACGTCGTGCTCGACGGCATGCGCAAGGGCAACATCCGCTTCAGCGCCGAGCTCGGCTGAGGGGAGCAATTGTCGCGCCGTGCCTGTTTCCAGGGGTAGCGCGGCGCGCCGCAAGCTGCTACGGTCGTGTGAAATCGTTTTCCCAAGGAGGCGGCCATTTCGTCCACGGTCTTCATCGGCAATCTGTCCTTCGAGACAACTGAAGAGGAGCTGCGTGCTGTGCTCCTCGACGTCGACCCTGCCGTGCGCGTGCGCCTCGGCACGGACCGGGTCACCGGCAAGCCGCGCGGCTTCGCGTTCGCTCAGTTCACGGACGCGGCCCGCGCGGCCGACGCCATCCGGCGCTTCGACGCCTTCGAGCTGCGCGGCCGGCGCCTGCGCGTGAACGACGCCGACGACAAGCCGCCGCCGCGGGCGCCACGACCGATGAGCGTGGTGAGCGCGCCGCCGCCGGAGACTTTCGATCTCGAGGGGTTCGGCGGCGGCGACGGCCGCCCGTTCCGCCGCGCCGGCGGCTCTCGGCGCGGGCTCCGCGCCCGCAAGCGAAGCCTCCGCTAGAGCGGCCAACTTGCCTGGGGTGGGCATCGGTGCTACACGGCCCTCCTCCCTTGTTTGTGCGTGATTCGCCCGTCGCGCGCGTGTGGCGACCGGCTTCTCGCCCAGGCAACCGAGAAGAATGTGAGCGGCCTCCCAGAGGCCAGGAGTGAGACATGGGCAAGAAGCTGTTCGTGGGCAATCTTTCCTTCGACACGACGAGCGCGGATCTCGAGGCGCTCTTCTCGCAGGCCGGGACCTGCGAGTCGGCCGCCGTGATCACCGATCGCGCCACCGGACGGTCGCGCGGCTTCGGCTTCGTCGAGATGAGCTCGGCGAGCGAGGCCGAGCGGGCGATCGCCGAGCTGAACGGCCACGAGCTGCAGGGCCGCAAGTTGAACGTCAGCGAGGCGCGCGAGCGCGCGGGCGGCGGCGGGGGTGGCGGAGGCGGCGGGCGCCCGCGCGGTGGCTTCGGCGGCAGCGGTGGCCGCCGTGGGCACTGAGCGGCGCCTCGTGCGGCTCCGCGAGATCGGCGATACGCAGCAGCGGCTGCTGCGCGGGCTGGCGCAGCGCATCTCCACCCGGCTCGATGCCGAGTTCACCGAGCCCGCGGGCGCGGACAGCCCGAACATCGGCATCGCGCTCAGCGAGCGCGGCCGGAGCGGGACGCTGGAGGTGCCGGCAGCCCTCCTCCTGCGCGCCGATGCCGAGGCTGACGCGCGCGAAGCGCTGCGCCAGCGCATCAAGGCGACGCGGGATCGGATGCTGTTCCGGGTGCCGCCTCCGCCGCTGCCGAAGAACATCGCCGCGGCGGGCGACCCCGCGTTCTTCCGGAGCCGCGGCCCCGGCCCCGGGCGCGGCCGGCGTTAGGAGTCCTGGGCCGTGAGCGCCCTGCCTCCGCGTCGCTTCTGGGGCTGGGGGCGGGAGGGCGCGGGCCCGAGCCCGGAGCAGCAGCGCGCGATTGCGCACGTGCTGGCGGCGCGCTTCGGCCTGGGCGAGGTGACGATCACGCCGCCGCCGCGCCTGGAGGAGCTCCGCCTGCCGGCGCCGCGGCTCACCCCGCCCGCCACCCTGGCGACACCGTGCTCGACCGCGCCCCTCGACCGCGCCGGGCACACCTACGGCAAGTCCTTCCGCGACGTGGTGCGCGCGCTGCGCCGCGACTTCGCGCACCCGCCCGACCTGGTCGCCTTCCCGCGAACGGAAGAGGAGGTCACGGCCGTGCTCGACTGGTGCGCGGGAGCGAACGCGGCGGTCATCCCGTACGGAGGCGGCTCGAGCGTCGTGGGCGGCGTAGAGCCGGCCGTCGGCGCGCGCTACACAGGCGCCGTCTCCCTGGATCTCTCCGGTCTCGACCGCGTGCTCGAGGTCGATCGCACCTCGCGCGCGGCGCGCATCCAGGCCGGCGTGCTCGGCCCCGCGCTCGAGGAGCAGCTCCGGCCGCACGGGCTCACGCTCCGCCACTTCCCGCAGTCGTTCGAGTTCTCGTCGCTCGGCGGCTGGGTCGCGACCCGCTCCGGCGGCCACTACGCGACGCTCTACACCCACATCGACGAGTTCGTGGAGTCGCTGCGCGT
>JBKPBB010000411.1:0-3593 GCA_046744245.1 Thermodesulfobacteriota bacterium | reverse complement strand
CGCGGACTTCGTGCCGCTCGACGCGCACGCCGCCCTCGGCTGGCGCATCCGGCTCGAGGGCAGCCAGGGCCTCCCGGAGCGCGAGTTCGCCGGCCCGGTGACCGGGCTCCAGGAGATCTACCGGAGCGGGCTCGCGCACCTCGACGAGCGCTCGCAGCAGACCTTCGGCGTCGACTTCAAGGACGCGCCCGGGCCCGCGCAGGACCTCCTGCTCTCCGACCAGACCGACGGCGACCTCCAGACCTTCGTCGGCGCGGCGCTCGCGAACACGCTCGAGGCCATGTACGGGCCGCCCGAGTACGGCGGCAACCGGAGCCTCGTCGGCTGGGGCTACACGCGCTGGCCGGGTGACCTGCAACCGCGCGGCTCGACCGACGCCGAGGTGAGCCAGCCGGGGCCCGACACGGGGTCGATCACGGGCGCGATGCTCGACGACCTGCAGCGCTTCCTGCCCGCGCTCACGGGACAGCGCGCATCGCGGACGCAGTTCTGGCTCGGGCGGAGCGGCCTCCCGAGGAGCTGATGGGCGGGTCGGCCATCATCGTGGGCTCGGGCGCCGGGGGCAGCGTCGCCGCCTGGGCGCTCGCGACCGCCGGGTACCAGGTCCTGCTCCTCGAGAAGGGGCGGAACCTGCTCCCCGGGCTCGGCACGACGGGCCCGATCGGCTCGCTCTTCGGCAACGACGAGGTGAAGGCCGGCCGCTTCTTCGAGAACCAGGACGTCGTCCTGGAGCCGCGCAGCGCGCGCAGCCAGTCCGAGGCCGACCAGGGCGTGGCGCGCTCCTTCGTGGGCGACGTGAACACGCTGCCCACGGTGGTGGGCGGCGGCACCGTGCACTGGGACGCGAAGACGCCGCGCTTCTGGCGCCAGGACTTCAAGGGCCGCTCGCTCTACGGGCCGGTGCCCGACGCCAACGTCGCCGACTGGCCGCTCACCTATGACGACCTGGCGCCCTTCTACGACGAGGTGGAGCAGCGCCTCGGCGTGCAGGGCGACGTGACGCAGATGCCCGCCGCGACGCTCGCCCAGGCGCCGCGCAGCGGGCCCTTCCCGATGCCGCCCAACCCGCCCATGTACGGCGGGTCGCTCCTCGCCGAGGGCGCCCGCCGCCTCGGCTACACCGCCTATCCCTTCCCGATGGCGGTCAACTCGACCGCCTACGACGGGCGGCCGCGCTGCAACTCGTGCGGCTTCTGCTCCGGCTACGGCTGCCCGATCAACGCGCGCGGCGGCGCAGCCGTGTCGTTCCTGCACCACGCGCTGCTCGCGGGCGCGCGGCTCGCGTCACGGGCCTTCGTCTACCGCGTGAACACGGCGCGCTCGCGGCCGCGGGTGAGCGGCGTGTCGTATCTCGACGCGAGCGGCCGGCAGCGGAGCGCGCAGGCCGACATCGTGATCCTCGCGCCGTCGGCGATCGAGACCGCGCGGATCCTCCTCCTCTCGGCCGACGCGAGCCACCCCGACGGTCTCGGCAACCGCTCCGGCCAGGTGGGGCGGAACCTCATGTTCCACTTCTTCACCCTCGCGGGCGGCGTGTTCAACGAGGACGTGCACGCCTGGCGCGGCCCGTCCACCACCTTCACGATCGACGACTTCGTGGGGCCGGTCCAGAACCTTGCCGCCGCGGCTGCAGGTCTCCCCTACCTGAAGGGCGGCATCTGCGAGGTGGGGGGCTCGTTCCTCCTCCTGAGTGAGGCCGAGACATACAGCGCCATCCCCAACAGCTGGGGGAAGCCGCACAAGGACCTGATGCGCAGCGGGCTCATCCGCCGGCACATCGCCGGCCTCTCGATGGTGGGCGAGGACATGCCCCAGCTCGCCAACCGCGTCGACTTGGACCCCGACCTCCGCGACGTCTACGGCTTCCCGGTGCCGCGCATCACCCACTCCGCGCACCGCTTCGAGATCGCGTCCTCCGCGTATTTCGGCCCCGAGCTCGCCGCCGTCTGCCAGGCGGCGCCGGGCGCACTCGCCTCGTTCGTCCTGCCGGTCGGGACGCTCACCGAGGCGACCGGCCTGGGCGGCCCGTTCGCCGGGCCTGCCTCCACGGCGCACATCATGGGCACGGCGCGCATGGGCGACGACCCGGACACGTCGGTGGTGGACGCCTTCGGGCGCGTGCACGACTTCGACAACCTCTACCTCGCCGACGGCTCGGTGTTCGTGTCGTCGGGCGGGTTCAACCCGACCCTCACCATCATGGCGCTCTCGCTCCGCATGGCCCGCCACCTGGCGGGCGCCTGAGCGCGCAGCGCTCGCCCTCTCCCCGCCGGAACGCGGAGGGAGCCCGTGCTACAAGGCGGGATGCTCCCGGGGACGGTGGCCGACGCGTTCGTCGAGCCCGGCCGCGTGCCCCGTCTGCTCGCCGGCTTCCCCGCGCTCCGCCATCGCAACTTCCGCCTGTTCGTGGTGGGGCAGGGCATCTCGCTGGTCGGCTACTGGATGCAGAGCGTGGCGCAGGGCTGGCTCGTCTACCGGCTCGAGGGCCGCCCGCTCGACCTCGGCAAGGTCGCCTTCGCGGGCTACCTGCCGATCCTCTGTCTCGCGCCGTTCGCGGGCGTGGTCGCCGATCGCCTGCCGCGCCGCCCCGTCCTGCTGGTGACGCAGTCGCTGCTCGGGCTCCTGGCGCTCGCGCTCGGCGTGCTGGTGTGGACCGGCGCCGTCACCGTGCCGCTCGTCGTCCTCTTCGCCGGCGGCGTCGGGCTGGTGAGCGCGCTCGACGTGCCCACCCGGCAGTCCTTCCTGGTCGAGATGGCGAGCCCCGAGGATCTCCCCAATGCGATCGCGCTCAACTCCTCCATCTTCAACGGGGCGCGCCTGGTGGGGCCGGCGCTGGCGGGGGCGCTGGTCGCCGCGCTCGGCGAGGCGCCGTGCTTCCTGCTGAACGCCGCGAGCTACGTCGCGGTGCTGGTGGCGCTCGCGCGCATGCGGCTCCCGCCGAGCCAGCGCCCGCGGCCGGCACAGGCGCTCGGCGCGGGTTTCCTCTCCGGGCTGCGCTACGTGTGGGGCGCGCCCGCGCTCCGCAACCTGCTCCTCCTGCTTGGCGTCGTGTCGGGCCTGGGCGTCCAGTACAACCTGCTGATGCCGGTGTTCGCGAGGACGGTCCTCGGCACCAACGCGTTCGGCTTCGGGCTCCTCCACACGGCGGGCGGCGTCGGCGCGATCGCCGCCGCGCTCCAGCTGGCGGCGCGCCGCTACTCCCGCGCCCAGCACCGCCGCCACCTCCTCCTCGGCCTCGTCATCTTCGCGCTCGCCGTCCTCGGCCTCGGGGCGAGCCGCCGGCTCGGGCCCGCGCTCGCCTGCCAGACGCTCGCGGGCTACGGCATGGTGCGCTACCTCGCCACCACGAACACGCTCCTCCAGCTGGTGGTCGAGGACGGCTACCGCGGGCGGATGATGGGGCTCCACACCGTGATGTTCCTCGGCACGCAGCCGCTCGGCAGCCTCGTCCTGGGCGCGCTCGCGCAGCGCTTCGGAGCGCCGGGGGCGGCGCTCGTCTCGGGCGGCGTGTCGCTCGCCGCGGCCGGCTGGCTCGCGCTCCGTCTGCGGCGGGTGGCACTGCGCGAGCGGGCCGCGGCGGGGAGTGTGGACGC
>JBKPBB010000470.1:0-2323 GCA_046744245.1 Thermodesulfobacteriota bacterium | reverse complement strand
CTGGCCCACTGCCCGGCCCGCTCGACGCGGTCGTCCTCGACCCGCCGCGCACCGGGGCGGCCGACGCCGTGCCCGCGCTCGCCGCGCTCCGGCCGCCGCGCATCGTCTACGTGTCCTGCGACCCGGCCACGCTGGCGCGCGACGTGCGCGTGCTCCTCGGCGCCGGCTACCGTCTCGGCCGCGTGCAGCCAATCGACGTGTTTCCGCAGACATATCACGTCGAATGTGTAGCAACTTTACGCTTGACTTGACGGTGGCGGCACCCCTATCCTCCGCCGCGGTGCGGCAGCTCGAGCGCTGCCGGACCCTGGAGGTCCGCTGTTCATGCCGAAGCAAAGCGAGAAGGCCGCGCGCCCGAAGGTCACGATCATCCCGGGCCGGGGCGTGAGCCAGACCATCAACTACCTCCTCGAGGATCGCGACGACCTCGAGTGGCTGGTGGCGGTCGGCCGCAACAAGAACGGCGAGATCTTCTTCTACGACACCGGGGGCGACATCGTCGAGGACCTGGGCACGCTCGAGTACCTGAAGGAGCGGATCACCCGCGCGCACTTCGGCGACGAGCCGGAGTAGCAGCGGCGGCGCTCAGCTCCTGCTCAATCGTCCAGGATCTCGCCTGGGCATTCGGCCACGATCGTATCCCCCTCGACGCGGAGCGGGATGCGGTAGAGCGTCCGCCCGCACGGCGGCCCCGCCACGCACGCGCCCGTCTCGGGCTCGTAGTACGCGCCGTGCGTCGCGCACTGCACGAAGCGGCCGTCCTCGGTGAAGAACTGGTTCTCGACCCAGTCGAGCTCCATGGGCACGTGCCGGCAGCGGTTCACGTAGGCGTGGTGCTCGCCGCCGTAGTTCAGGAGGAAGCCCTCGACCTCCCGCCCGCCGCAGCGGAGGAGGAACTTCTTCGTCTCCCCGGGCTTGAGCTCGCCCACGCGCGCGACGGCGACGCTCACGCGCGCACCACCCGGCGGTAGACCTTCGGCAGCTCACGCGGCAGCGCGGCGATGTCCTCGATCACCAGGTAGCGCGATGCATCGCACATCTCGCGCAGGTAGTCATGCCCGGCGCGGTCGACGGTGACGCAGAAGGGCGTGATGCCCGCCGCGTCGGCCTCGCGGAGGGCCGCCGCCGTGTCGCGAATGCCGTAGACGTGGCTCCGCCGGTCCTCGCCGTAGTCGTCGTCCTGCGGGAAGCCGTCGCTGAGCAGCATCAGGTGCTTCGCGCGCGCCCCCACGGCGGTGAGCTTGCGCGTCGCGTGGCGGAGCGCGGCGCCCATGCGCGTGCTGCGCTTGGGCGCGACGCCGCCGATGCGCGCCTTCACCGCCGGCCCCAGGCGCTCCCCGAAGCCCTTCACCAGGTAGAACTCGACGTTGGCGCGCCCCTGCCCCGAAAAGCCGTAGATGGCGTACGCGTCGCCCAGCTCGTCGAGCGCCTCGGTCATGATGACGAGCGCTTCTCTCAGGGCATCGATGATCCGCCTGCCCGGGCGGCTGTCCGCTCCCGCCGGCGCGAGCGGCTCGTCGGTGGACGCGCTCATGTCGAGGAGGAAGAGGGTCGCCACGTCGCGCGCCTCGCGCACGCGCGAGCGGTAGAGCCGGGTGGAGGGCGCGCGGCGGGCGCGCACGTCGATACGCGCGTCGATGGTCGAGTTCAGGTCGAAGTCCTCGCCGTCCTCGAGACCGCGGATGGCGCGGTACATCTCGGGGCGGATGCGCTGGAACTGGCGGCGCACCTCGGGCAGCAGGCGCGCGTAGTCGGCGAGCGTCTGGCCGAAGAACTCGCCCGCGTCGCCCGCGAGGCCGACCTCCGTGAGCCGGCACCAGCGGCTGCGGTAGTCGCCGATCAGGTGGTCCCACTCGTCGTAGAAGAAAGCGTGGTCGTCGTGCGCGGGGACGGGCGCCCGGCGCGCCGCCGCCGGCTCGGCGTCGCCGAGGGCCTGCCGGAGCGCCTCGAGCTGCGCCGCGGGGATCTTTCCGACCAGCGCCGTGATCGGGAGTCCGCCGCCGGCGTGCTCGCCGCTGCCCTGTCCGATCTTCGCGCCCGCCTCGAGGAGGCGGCGAAGCTCGTCGGCCGAGAGCGGGTGGCCGTTCGCCGCTTCCTCGTCGCGCGTGGAGGCGAGCTCGAGGGCTGCGGGATCGCGCGGCGGCGCCTCGCCACCGTCGGGCGCCGGCGCGCCCGGGTCGCTTCCCTGCGGGTCGAGCGGCTCGCCGCCGGTCAGGTCGTCGAGCAGGAGGACGGCCTCGGGCTCGGCCGCCGGCAGCGCGAGAGCGGGCCCGTCGAGGGCGGCGGCCAGCACGCGGGCGACGGCGAGCGCGTCCTCGACCGT
>JBKPBB010000265.1:0-3168 GCA_046744245.1 Thermodesulfobacteriota bacterium | reverse complement strand
GCTCTCGACGCCGCGGAGCCTCGCCGGCTCGAGGTTCGCGACCACCACCACCTGGCGGCCGACCAGCGTCGCGGGCTCGTAGTGCGCGCGGATGCCGGCCACCAGCTGGCGCTCCTCACCGCCGCCCAGGTCGACACGCAGCACGAGCAGCCGGTCGGCGTTCGGATGCGGCTCGGCGGCGCGGATCGTCCCGACCTTGAGCTCGATCGTACGGAACTGCTCGATGGTGATCATGGACCCTCCCCTCGCTCGAGCGCGGCCATCGCCTCGAGCGCCTGCGCCTCGAAGCGGGCGCGCATGCCGGCCAGGTCCTCGTCGGTGAGCTTGCCCATCTGGTGGTCGAGCTCCGCCTCCTTGATGGCGGCGAGCGCCTGGCGCTTCTGGCGCTCCCAGCGCTCGCGCTCCGCGTCGCCCCCGGCCGCCGCCGTGGCGCGCGGCCGGAAGAGCGGCGCCGCGACGAACACCGAGGCCGCGGCGATCACCGCGAGGCCGAGCAGGTAGCCGGCGAGCGTCATGGCTCGCGGTCCATGGCCTCGAGCTCGCGCGCGAGGCGCTGGCGCAGCTCGCCGGCGACCGGCGGCGGCGCGGCGGGTGGAGGCGCCGGCGCCCGCACCCAGCGGCGGATGACGAGCGTCACGCCGAACGCGCCCGCCAGGATGGCAGCGAAGGGCGTCACCCACGCGAGCCAGTTGAAGCCGCGAAAAGTCGGCGAGGAGAGCACCTTCTCGCCGTAGCGGGTGCGGAAGGCGGCCAGGATCGCGTCCTTGTCCTCGCCGCGCGCGAGGCGCTCGGCGATCTCCTTCTTCATCGGCTCGCCCGACGGGCACCCGAGGTGATTGCAGGCGTGGACGGTGAGCCCGCAGCCGCACTGGCAGGTGAGCGATTCCTCGACCTCCTGCTGGGTCGCGGCGAGCGCGGGGGCGGCGATACGGAGTGGAACGAGCACAACGGCGAGCAGGGCGGCGCGGAGCGCGCGCGCCGTGCGGCCGAGCCGCCGGGGCGACGAAGGCACGCGGGTATTCTGGAGGCCGGCTGCACCGGACGCAAATGGCGAAACAGAACCTCGAGGTCACGCCGGCGTGCGCCGTCGGATCAGCTCGCCTCGCGCCCGATGACGGGAACGAGCACGGGCGGCAGCTCCGCCCTGGGACGGCGACCTCGATGTCGATGCGGAGTCGCGCCGCGCGCGGGACGCGTACGGTGACCCCTCGACGCGTCAAGCTCACACCCGCTGCGGGGACATGCCCGCCGCGTCACTGCCCGAGGGGCAGTGACGAAGCCGCGCAACGGGTCGTTACGCGTGACGCATTCGAAGGGTTGAAAGCGCGCGCTCGTCGCTGGCCCCCGGCCCGCTACGGACGATCGCGTGGCGGCCGTCTACATGCCTCGCTCGCCAACGACGGGTGTGCTCTATGGCGTCGTGCGCACGCACCTCGCCGAGCTCCTCACCGCCGTCGACGCGGAGACGGACGGCGGTGGGCTCCCGGGCTTCGTCGTCAACGAGTTCCGGAAATTCCTCCGCTGCGGCGTGTTGTCTCACGGCTTCGCGCGCGTGCGGTGCGGGGACTGCGCGTTCGAGCGGCTCGTGCCCTTCTCGTGCAAGGGGCGCGCGGTGTGTCCGAGCTGCGGAGGACGACGCATGGCCGAGCGCGCGGCGCACCTCGTGGATCACGTGCTGCCGGCCGACGTCCCGGTCCGCCAGTGGGTGCTCTCGGTCCCGCACCGGCTCCGCTACCGCCTGGCCTACGATCATCGGCTGTGTCGCACCGTCCTGCACGTCTTCGTGCGCGCGCTCCGCAGCGCGTATCGCCGCCAGGCCCGGCGTCGGGGGCTGGCGGGCGGCGAGACCGGCATGGTGACGAGCGTGCAGCGCTTTGGCGGGTCGGTGAACGTTCACCTCCATTTTCACACCCTCGTCCTCGACGGCGTCTTCGTGCGCGAGCCGGACGGCACGCTGGCTTCCATCCGGCCGCGCCACCCACGGACGAGGACGTACGCCGCGTCGTCGCGCGGGTGCGGCGGCGGCTCGAGCGCCTCGGACTGGCGGGGGCGACGATCAACAACGAGGACGCCGATCCGCTCGCGGACGAGTCGGCGGCGCTGGCGAGCCTCTCCCGGGCGGCGATCCTCGGCCGGGCCGCACTCGGCCATCGCGCGGGGCGGGGTCCTGAGCGGGTCGGCGCCGAGCCGGATACGCCGTGGGTCGAGCGCCACGTGCCGCTCCACGCGCACGACGGCGGCTTCGACCTCCATGCCGGGGTGGGTGTCGACGCGGGCGATCGCGAGCGGCTCGAGCGCCTGTGCCAGTACCTCTGCCGCCCGCCGCTCGGCCAGGGACGCCCCCACCAGCTGCGCGACGGGCGGATCGCCGTCGCCCTGCAGCGGCCATGGGCGGACGGGACGACTCATTTGGTCTTCACGCCGATCGAGCTGCTCCAGCGGCTCGTGCCGCTCGTGCCACGGCCGCGGATCAATTTACTCCTCTATCACGGCGTCCTGGCGCCGAACGCGCCGTGGCGCCCGGAGGTGGTCGCGCGCGCCGAGCCGGAGGCGAGCGCGGTCGAGCCGTGCCCACCCGCGCCGGCCGCTGACGAACAGCCTGCAGAGGCGAAGGCTCCGCGCCCGCCCCAAGTATCGCGCGTGGGCCGACCTCACGCGGCGGGCGTTCGAAGCCGATGTCCTCTCCTGTCCGCGGTGTGGGGGGCGGATGACCGTGCTGGCGACGATCGAGGACCCGACGGTGATCCAGCGGATCCTGACGCATCTCGGGCTCTCCGTGGAGGCCGGGGAAGCGCTGCCGGCCACGCGGGGCTCCCCGTAGGCCGAGCGCTCTCCGGATCGAAGGTCGTCACCCCCGCCCGCGCCGCACCGCCTCGCCCAGAAGCGCCCTCGGCTCTCGCCCTCGCGCCGCCCCGCGCCTCCAGGAACGCTTCGCAGCGCTTGCAACGCGCCGCGTCTTGAGGCATCGGCTTGGGCATTATACGCCGCGCGGCGCGGGGGGCGGGGCAAGGTCCGACTTCGTAACGTTACGTAAACTTCCCAGCGTTATCGCGACTACCGACCACCGGATCCCCGGTCGAGAGATCCACGATGTCGCGGTATTCCACCGACCCCAGGTAGGGAAGCGAGCCGAGCGGGGTGTAGTAGGCGCAGCCCCTGAAGTAGTAG
>JBKPBB010000182.1:0-3580 GCA_046744245.1 Thermodesulfobacteriota bacterium | reverse complement strand
GCGCGACGAGAAGCTCGACCGCGCGCTCGTGATCCGCAACTGGCCGGTGACAGCCGCGCAGCTCGCCGGGCTTGCGAAGCTGGTGGACGCGGGCACCATCAACCGCAACACGGCGAAGGGCCTGATCCCGCGGCTCCGCGGCACGGACCGCGACCCGGCCGAGCTGGTCGCCGCCGAGGGGCTCGCGCAGGTGAGCGACCGCGGCGCGCTCGACGCGGCGGTGGAGGACGTGATAGCCAGGCACCCGGCGCAGGCCGCGGAGTTCCGCGCCGGCAAGGAGCGGGTCCTCGGGTTCCTGCTCGGCCAGGTGATGAAGGCGACGGGCGGGAAGGCGAACCCGCAGGTGGTGGGGGAGCTCCTGCGGAAGGCGCTGGCCGGCTAACGGCCGGGCAGGAGCTCGTCGACCGCGACGCTGGCGTCGGGGAGCGCGGCGAGAGTGATGCGCTCGCCGCGGCGGGCGATGGAGGTCTCGCGGTAGAGGCGCGCCTTGCGATCCGGCGCACGCAGAACCTCGACGCGGTCGTCGCGGAGGTTCACGATCCAGTACTCCGGGACGCCGGCGGCCGCGTAGATGCCTCGCTTCGTCACCCGGTCCTGCGGCAACGACCACTGTGCGACCTCGACCAGGAGGAGCGCCCCGGTCGGATGGGCCTTCTCGTAGTCGGACTCCCGCCCGGGCACCACCGCCAAGTCCGGCTCGGGCATGGAGTACCGCCCGGCGTGGAACGACGACTGCACCCGGAGCGCGGCGCGCCGGCCGATCGCCTCGAAGAGCGCGCGCATGACCTTGCTCACGACCGCCGCGTGCGGCGGATTCGACGGCGGCATCGCGACCACCACCCCCTCCAGCAGCTCCACCCGGTCGTCGCGGTCGAGCACGCCTTCGTCGAAGAGCGCGAGGTAGCGCTCGACCGTGAACCGCGGGTCCTGGCTGGAATCGCTCGGGGCGGGACGTGCCACGAAGCCAGGCTAGCAGCGCCCGGTGCACGCAGACAAGGTGCGTCCTATGCTTTGGGCCGGAACATCCCGCGCCCGCGAGCCAGGAGCAGCGCGGCCACCCCGACCGCGATCCAGCCCGCGACGCCGCCAACCAGCGGCGGCCACCCGGTGCCGACCAGCCACCCGGGCGTCGGCCGGATCTCGAAGAAGAGCCGGCCCACGCGGAAGGCGGCGACGAATGCGGCATGAATGCCGATCGGTAGCCAGAGCGCCCCGCTCCGCAGACGCGCGACCGCGAGCAGGACGCCAAGCAGCGAGAGTCCGACCACCTGCGGGAGCGCGGCGCCGCTCGCGAGCGGCGCGAAGAGCACGCTCGTCTGCTGCACGCCCGACCACGCATGGACGGGAGCGGCGAAGCTCCGCGCGCGGATCACGTGCACAGCGGCGTACACGAGCGCCGTCGCCGCGACGGCGAGCACGTCTCCCGCGTCGCGCCGGATGCGCCGCAGCACAATGCCGCGGAAGAGCGCCTCCTCGCCCACGGCGATCGCGACCGCCGCGCCCGCGCCGAGGAGCGCCTTGCGGAGCGTCTTCGCCGGCGAGAAGCGGAGCGCGGGCACGAGGCCGCCGAAGAGCGCGGCCACCGCGATCCCGACGGCGAGGCCGGCGAGGCCGATCGCGAGGCCCCGCGCGAGCTCGCGCGCCCAGGCGTGCCGCCGAAAACCGATGCCCGTCGCGCTGCCCAGGTCGAGGCGCCGCCACGAGGCCAAGACGCCGACAGCGAGCAGCACCTCGAACACCCGGTCGTAGACGCGCGCGAAGCTGAAGGACCGGCCCATCATCGCCGCCGCGCTCCACGCCCACGGGCTCGCGAGCGCGGTCAGGGCCAGCACGGCGGCGACGAGGCCGAGGAGCCCGAGCGTCCGCACTCAGGTTGTATACTCGGCGTTGAAGCGCACGTACGCGACCGACAGGTCGGCGGCCAGGATGCGGCCCTCGCCGCGCCCGAGGTGCAGGTCGAGTGCGATCGTGACCTCGCGCGCCCGCATGCGCCGCCGCGCCCGCGCGAGCGCCCCCGGGAGCGGCCGCCCGCGCCGCGCGACTGCCACGCCGCCGATCGTCACGTCGACCCGCGTCTGGTCGATCGGCACGCCCGCGTTACCGGCCGCCATCACGAAGCGCCCCCAGTTGGGATCGCCGCCGTGGAAGGCCGCCTTGCAGAGCATGGAGTCGCCCATGGCGCGCGCCACCCGGCGCGCGTCCGCGGACGAGCGCGCCCCGCGCACCACGATCTCGACCACGCGCGTCGAGCCCTCGCCGTCGAGCACCACCAGGCGGGCGATCTCGCCCAGGACCTCCGTCACCGCTCGCGTGAGCCGGAGGTGATCGCGCGAGCGGGCGGTGACCGTCCGGTTGCCGGCCGCGCCGCCCGCGAGGAGGAGCACGGTGTCGTTGGTGCTCGTGTCGCCGTCGACGGTGATCGCGTTGAGCGTCGGGGCCACCGCGTCGCGGAGCGTGCGCCGGGCGGCCGCCGCCGCGACCCGTGCATCGGTCACCACGAACACGAGGAGCGTCGCCATCTGGGGCGCGATCATGCCGCCACCCTTGCCGAGCGCGGCGACCGTCACGGGCCGGCCGCCGAGGCGAAGGCGCCGGACCGCGGTCTTCGGGAACGCGTCGGTGGTGGTGATCGCCTGCGCCGCCGCGGGAAGGCCGTCGGGCGAGAGCGCCGCGACGGCCAGACGGACGCCGCGCAGCAGCCGTGGCCGGTCGACCTGCGCGCCGATCCGGCCCGTCGCGCACGGCGCGACCTCCGCCGGATGGCATCCGAGCAGACGCGCGGCCCGCGCCGTCGAGACTTCGGCGGTGCGGAGCCCCTCGGCGCCCGTGCACGCGTTCGCGTTCCCGGCGTGCACCAGCACCGCCGCCAGCCGCCCCCCCGCCACCCGCCGCCGCGCCACCCGCACCGGCGCCGCCGGCGCCCGATTCAACGTAAACACCCCCGCCGCCACCGCCGGCGCCTCCGCCACGATCAGCGCCACATCCGGCCCTCGCTCCTTGAACCCGGCCCGCACGCCCGCAAAACGAAACCCCGCCACGCGCACCCGGTGGGCGCCGCGCGCGAGCCTCACCGGCCCGCGCCGCGGGCGGGCAGCCCCGGCCCCGCGGCGCGCGGCATCAGGCGCGCCCGTGGCACTTCTTGTACTTCTTCCCGCTGCCGCACGGGCAGGGATCGTTCCGCCCCACCTTCTCCGCGTCGCGCCGCACGGTCTCGATCTTCTCCGGCGTGGCCGGGCCGCCGTGCGACAGCGTCACGCGCGCCGTCTGGCGCTGCCGGCGCTGCATCGCCTCCAGCTCGGCAGGGAGCGCTTCCTGCTCGTCCTCCATGCCCTCCACCCGCAGCACCGGCCGCGCGCCCGCCGCCTCGGTCCGCAGCTGCACGCTCATCAGCTTCTCGATCACGTCCGCTTCCATGCGCCGGATCATGTCCTCGAACATCTCGTACCCCTCCTTCTGGTAGGCCTGGAGGGGGTTCACCTGTCCGTAGCCGCGCAGCCCGATGCCCTCCTTCAGGTGATCCATGTTGAGGAGGTGGTCCTTCCAGAGCGCGTCGAGCGTCTGGAGCATGATGAGCTTTTCC
>JBKPBB010000094.1:0-11604 GCA_046744245.1 Thermodesulfobacteriota bacterium | reverse complement strand
TCTGGATGCGGTCGGCCGGCCTCGTCCTCGGCGCGACCGCGCCGACCGCCGCGACGGTGCTGGCGGGCTACTTCGCCGGGCTCGGGGTCGGTGCGGCGCTGGCGCGAGGCGCTCCGAGGCGACCGATCGCGCGCTACGGGGTCCTCGAGCTGGGTGCCGCGGCCGGCGCGCTCTGGTCGGTCGCGGTCTTCCGGGCGCTGAGCGGCGACGGCGTGCAATGGATACTTGCCGCCGGTGGGCTCGCGGGACGGGTCGCTGCCGTGGCCTTCGCCCTCCTTCCGGCGACGCTCTGCCTCGGCGCGACGCTCCCCGTCCTCGGCCACGCGCTCGCGGCGTCCAGCGTCGGCAAGCGGGGCGGGCTGCTCTATGCCCTCAACACGCTCGGTGGCGCCGTCGGCATCGCGGCCCTGGGATTCGGCCTGCCGGCCCGGATCGGCGTCACGGCGAGCTACCTCGCGGTCTCGGGCGCGAGCGCGCTCGCCGGGGTGGTGGCGCTCGCGGTGGGTGATGACCGTGCCGCGGCACCGAGGTCCGCCACCCCCGCGCGGCCGGCGCTCGCGCCGGCGCGCCTCCGCCTGGTGGCGGCCGGAAGCGGTGCGCTCGGCCTCGGCCTCGAGGTGCTATGGACCCGGCTCTTCGCGCAGGTCCTGCACAACTCGGTCTATTGCTTCGCCGCCGTGGGTCTCGTCTTCCTGCTCGCGCTCGCGGCCGGCGCAGCGCTGTCGGCGCTCCTCCTCCGACGCACGGCGCCCGCCGTGGTCGCGGGCGGCGCACTCCTGGGCGCCGCCGCAGCGACGGTCGGCGGCATCTGGCTCTTCGTCCGCTCGACGGACGGCCTCGCCTACGTCGGCATGCAGACGGGGCTCGGCGAGTACGTGCTCCGTATCGTCGGTCTCGCGGCGGTGACCGCAGGGCCGGGTGCCCTCGCCTCCGGCGCCGTGCTGCCCGCCCTCTGGGCGGCATTCGGCGATCGGGAGGGGGCAGCCCGGCCGCTCGGCGAGCTCACGGCCGCCAACACGCTCGGCGCCGTCGCGGGCGCGGTCGCGGCCGGCTTCGTCGTGCTGCCGGCGATCGGTCTCCGGGCGGGGTTTCTCCTCGCCGCGGTCGCGTACGTCGTCCTCGCCGACCTGGTCGCGCCGGTGGGCGCGCGGCTCCGCCCGCTCGGCTACGCCGCGCTGCTGGCCCTGGTGGCCCTCGACCCGGTGCGGGCCCCGCTCACACACCTCGCATCCGGCGAGACGCTCCGCGCGCTCGCCGAGGGCCCGGCGGGCATCGTGACGGTGGTCGACACCGGCGACGACCTCCAGCTGCGCCTCGACAACTACTACGTGCTCGGCGGCAGCGCCGCCGCGACCAACGAGCGTCGGCAGGGTCTCCTCCCGCTCCTGCTGCATCCGGCGCCGCATCGAGTCGCGTTCGTCGGCATGGCGACCGGCATCACCGCGAGCGCGGGCCCTGCGCTCGGCGTGGAGCGGACGACGGTGGTCGAGATCGTCCCCGAGGTCGCAGCGGCGGCGGGCGCCCACTTCGGCGCCTGGAACGCGGCGCTCCTCCGGCGCCCCGACGTACAGCTCGTGGTCGGTGACGGGCGCCGCTGGCTCGCCTCGAGCACCGACCGGTACGACGTCGTCGTCTCCGATCTCTTCATCCCCTGGCACGCGGGCGCGGGCAGCCTCTACGCGCGCGAGATGTTCGAGACCGTCGCGCGCCGGCTCTCGCGCGGTGGCGTCTTCTGCCAGTGGCTGCCGCTCTACCAGCTGACGCACGAGGAGTTCGATGCGATCGCCCGCACCTTCCTCGTCGTGTTCCCCGAGGTGAGTCTCTGGCGGAACGACTTCTACCCCGACCGGCCGGTGGTCGGGCTGGTCGGGCGGCTCGCCCCGGGCGAGCTCGACTTGGGCCGCGTCGGCGAGCGCCTCGCGGCCCTCCCCGAGTGGAGCCGCGACCCGCTGCTCGCAACCCCACAGGGGCTCGCCATGCTGTACCTCGGCGACCTCGCCGCCGCCCGCGAGCTCATCGCGAGCGGGCCCCTCAACACCGACGACCGCCCGCTCATCGAGTTCCTCGCCCCCCGGCTCACGCGCATGAGCGCCACGGGGGACAAGGACTGGTTCGCGGGCGAGGCGCTGGCGGACTTCACGGACACCCTGGCGGAGCGCCCCGGCGGACTCCTGCCCGCCACCGACTCCGTGGCGTCCGCGCGCCGAGCGGGCGCCGCGCTCTACCGCTACGCGCTCGCGGCCCGTCGCGGCGACGAGGGCCGCGCGGCCCGTTACGAGGCCGAGGTACGCCAGCTCGTGCCCGAGGTCGTCGCCCTCGGCGAGCGCGCGTCGTCCGTCGCGACGCTCGCCGATGCCCGCCGCACGCTCGGCACGCTTCGCACGGAGCAGGAGCGGGTGGCTCGCGAGCTCGAGGCCATGGAGCGTCGGCTCGGCGAGCTCGCCGGCCCTCGGGGAGACGACCCATGAGACGCTCTGGCTGGCTCCCGCTGCTCCTCCTGGCCTGCGCATGCAGCCCTCCGGTGGCGCCGCCGCCGCCCGACATGGCTCGCACGGTGGCAGTCCTCGCGCCCGCCAACCGGACGGGCGACGCGCTGCTCGTCGCGGGCACGTCTTTCTTCGAGAAGTACGCGCTCAAGAGCGACCGGGTCACGGTGCCCGACGTGCTCGCCTCCGAGGCCCGGGTCCAGCTCGCCCACCGTGGCTTCACGGTCGTCTCCGCCGACGAGGTGGAGAGCGCCACCCAGGGGCGCGCGCCCGGTAGCCCCGAGGCTGCGGCCGAGATCGCGTCGCGGGCGAAGCTCGCGGGGCTGGCCCTCTTCCTCGACATCCGCCGCTGGGAGCCCGATGCGCCGACCCACCCATCCTTCGTCCTGGTGGGCGTCACGGCGACCCTCGTCGACCCGGCGACCGGGCACGTCGTCTGGAGCGTGGAGCGACCGACATCGCCGGTTGCGACCCCGGGGGAGGTTGCCCTCGGGCCCGCCTACGTGACCGCGGCCCGCAAGGTCATGGAGGAGCTGCTCGCGCCGCTCGGACCCGAGCGGCCGGCATCGTAGTCCTCCGGACCGATCCGGCTCGCCTTCTGTCGCTCGCGCCCGTCGCCGCCGGGCTCCTGGTTTGACCGCGGTGGGCCGGGGCGATATGCGAGCTGCGTGAAGCGCCTCGAGCTCGTGCGCATCCGCGTGTGCAGCCGCTGCGGGCGAGGCGGTGCCGAGCTCAGGGGCGAGGACGCCGAGCGGCTCGTGGTGCCCCTCGATGCGGTGCGCGCACGGCAGCTCGCCGGCGGCGGACGCGAGGAGGACGTGCGCTCCTTCACCGACCTCGTACTCGAGCAGCTCGCCGCCGCCGGCGTCGAAGCGCGCGAGGTCGTGCTCGACGTGGCCGAGGGCCGGCTGCGCGCGCTCCTCTCCTTCGTGCGTACCGGCGAGACGGACGTGGTCGGCTGCACCGCCGAGGAGGGTGTGGCGCTCGCGCTCCGCGGCGGCCTCCGCCTCTACGCGACCGCCGAGGCGCTCGCGCACGCGGCGGTGGACCGGCCGAAGGCCGCGCGCGGGCCGGATACGGTGCACTGAGCGGACGCCGGCGCGTCAGCCGCCGGCGAGCTCGTGCGGCGCGAGGCGACGGACGGCGCGCGCGGGGAAGCGGCCCGCGAACAGCTCGGGGTGCAGGATCTCGGCGAGCATCTCGAGGCTGTCGACGAGGCGGGGGCCGGGACGGCTGAAGTAGGCGGAGCCGTCGACCGCAAAGACCTGGCCGGCGCGCACGGCGGGGAGCTGCTCCCAGCCCGGCCGCGCGCTGAGGAGCGGCACGTCAACCATGGTGCGCGTGAGGTCGTAGCCGCAGCAGGCGAGCACGAGCACCTCGGGCGCGGCGGAGAGGACCGCCTCCCACGGGACGCGCGCCGCGTCCTCGCCCACGCGGCCGAGCGGCTCCGTGCCGCCCGCGATCGCGACCAGCTCGGGCGTCCAGTGGCCGCTGCGGTAAGGCGGCGCGATCCACTCGAGCACGACACAGCGCCGGCGCGGCGCGCCGGCGGCGCGCGTGCCCACCGCCGCGATGCGCGCCTCGAGCCCGGCGACGACCTCCGCGGCGCGCTCCGGCACGGCGAGCGCCGCAGCGACGGTGCGGATGTCTTGCAACACATCCGGCACGCTGGAAGGGTCGAGGTTGATCACATGCGGCGGACCGGGGAGAGTGGCGGCGAAGGCGGTGACGCTCTCGTAGCCGACGGCACAGACGTCGCACAGACGCTGTGTGATGATGACGTCCGGCTGGAGCCGCCGGATGAGCGCCTCGTCCATGCTGTAGAGCGTGCCCGTGGCCGCGAGCGCGTCGCTCACCCAGCGGTCGGTGGCCTCGCTCGCGAGTGCGCCGCCGTGGATCGCACAGTGAGTGACGCGCGGCCGGGTTCGAGCCTCGAGCGGGTAGTCGCACTCGTGGCTCACGCCCACCAGCTGGTCGAGCATCCCGAGCGCGGCCACGATCTCGGTCGCCGCGGGGAGCAGCGAGACGACGCGCATGCGCTTGCCCTCCTACGCCAGCCGGACGGTGCCCACAACGGGGCACGCTCGTGACCGATACGACCATCCCCGCCCTCGAGCGCCTGCTGGTTGCGATGCTGGTCGGCTTCCTGGTCGGGCTCGACCGCGAGCGCGCCGAGGCGCGGAAGGAGCACGCCCTCTTCGCCGGCGTGCGCACCTTCCCGGTGATCGCGCTGGCGGGCGCCATCCCGATGCTGCTCGAGGACCGCGTCGGCCCGGCGCTGCTGGTGGCAACCTTCCTCGCCATTGCCGCGGTGGCGGTCGTCTCCTACGTGCGCACCTCGGCGCACGGGCGGATCGGGGCCACCACCGAGGTGACCGCGCTTGCGACCTTCCTCCTGGGCGCGCTCGCCGGGGCGGGCCAGCTGGTGGTCGCCGGCGCGGCGGGCGTGGCGCTCGCCGTGCTGCTGGTCGGGAAGCCGCGCCTCGAGGCGTTCTCGAACGCGCTCACCACCGCGGAGATCATGGCCGCGCTCGAGCTCGCGGTGATCACGGTGATCGTGCTGCCCCTCCTGCCCGACCGCGGCTACGGGCCGTGGCAGGCACTCAACCCGCGCGAGATCTGGATCGTCGTCGTGCTGGTCTCGGCGCTCTCCTTCGTCGGCTTCGTGGCCATGCGCGTGCTCGGCGCGGGGCGCGGCATGGCGATCACAGGCGCGGTGGGCGGGCTCGTGTCGAGCACCGCGATCACCATCTCGATGGCCGAGCGCTCGCACGCGGGGGCGGCGCGGCCCGCGGCGGCGGCGGCGGTGCTGGCCTCGACCATCATGTGCGTGCGCATGGCCGCGCTGGCGGGTGCGGTCGATCCCGGCATCCTGCCCCGGCTGCTCCCCATCCTGACGGTGATGGCGGTCGCCGGGGGCGCCGCCGCGTGGCTCATGGGCAGGGGCGCGGCGGGACAGACGCCGGCGGTGGACGGCACCCTCACGAACCCGTTCAGCCTGAAGGCCGCGCTCACCTTCGCGGCCCTGTACACGCTCGTGCTGCTCGGCGTGCGCGCCGCCGAGGAGCACCTGGGCGCGGGCGGCCTCTATCTCGCCTCCGCCCTGTCGGCGATCGTGAGCGTGGACGCGCCCACGGTCGCGCTCGCGCGCCTCGGTGCGGGGCCGACCGGCTGGGCCGCGCCCGCGGCGGCGATCGGCGTGGTGGCGGTCACCAACACGCTGGTCAAGTTCGGGATCGCGGTCGCCTACGGCGCGGGGAGCTTCCGCAGCCGCGTCGCGACGGCGCTGGGCGTCATGTCGGTCGTCGGCGGCCTCGCCGGGCTCGCCGTCGGCGGGCGCTTCTAGGCGGGTTGCTCGCGCGGGCTCGCGTCGACGGTGACGAGCTCGCCGGCGCGCAGGATGCGGAGCGGCAGCGCGCCCGCGAGCGGCCAGCGGCCGAGCAGGCGGTGGAGGTCGTCCACGCTGCGCACGGGCTCCCCGTCCGCGGCGACGATGACGTCGCCCGCGACCACGCCCGCCTCGGCCGCGGGGCCGCCGTGCTCGACCCGCATCACCTCGACGCCCGCATCCTGCGCGAGCCCGAGCCGCCGCGCGGTGCCGCGCGCGAGCGGGAGGTTCTGGCCCGCGATGCCGAGGTAGCCGCGGCGCACGTGGCCGGTGGTCATGAGCTGCCCGAGCACCCACTGCGCGGTGTCGATCGGGACGCTGAAGCTCAGGCCCTGCGCGCCCAGGATCATGGCCGTGTTGATGCCGACCACGCGCCCGCGGCTGTCGACCAGCGGCCCACCCGAGTTGCCCGGGTTGAGCGCCACGTCGCTCTGGATGATGCCCTCCATCAGCCGCCCCGAGGTGGCGCGCATGGTGCGCCCGAGCGCGCTCACCACGCCCGCCGAGACGGTCGAGCTGAAGCCGAGCGGGTTGCCGATCGCGACCACGAGCTGGCCGACGCGGAGCGCGCCCGAGCTGCCCAGCTCGGCGTAGGGAAGGCGGCTGCCGTCGACCGCCAGGACCGCGAGATCGGTGGGCTCGTCGGCGCCGACGACCGACGCCTCGAGCGTGCTGCCGTCGGTCAGGGAAACGCCGACGCGCTTTGCGCCGCGCACGACGTGGGCGTTGGTGAGGAGATAGCCGTCGGGCGTGAAGAGGACGCCCGAGCCGGCGCCGGCGGGAGGGCCCCCTTGCCGCCGCGCCGCCACCGAGACGCTCGCCACCGCGGGACCGACCCGCTCGACGACCGCCATCACCGCCTCGGAGTAGGCGTCGAGCAGCTCCGGGTCGGAGGGCCGGGGCGGCGGCGCCGACGTCCGTGGAGCGCCCGGCACGTCGTTCACGGGACGGAGGCGGGGCCGAGCGGCCATGCGTGCGACAGTAAGCACGCCCTGCTCGCCGGTCAATTCTTCGCCGCGCGTGGAACGCTACAGGGCGCCGGGTTGGCGGAGGACGAGAGGGCGCACCCGCTCGTTCACGCCGGGCGCGTCCTCCCGGAATCGGCCGCGGAACAGACTCGCGATCAGCGACAGGAAGGCGCCGAACGCCGAGGTCGACGACTCGAGCTCGAACGCGAAGCGCTCCTCCTTCCGGCCGTCGTCGAAGCGGCACATGATCTCGTCGCCCGCCACCTTGATGACGATGACGCGCTTGCCGGTGAGACGCTCCACTACGATGTCCCCGCGTTGCGGCATGATGTCCTCCACCAAAAAACGTCAGCTTGGTCCCGGGCGCGAAACGTCTGCTTAGTCCCGAGCGCGCGCCCGCGTCAAGAGGGAGCTTGCAGGTGACGCACCTATCCATACAGACGGCGTGGGCATAGAAGGAAGCATGGCGCTCTCGTCGATCAATCCCACCAGCGGCGAGCTGCTGGAGTCGTTCGAGGAGGCGACGCCCGCCGCGCTCGAGCGCGTGCTCGGGCACGCCTGGCAGGCCTTCCTCGGCTGGCGCACGCGCACCTTCGCGGAGCGCGCGGAGCGCCTGCGCGAGGCGGCACGCGTGCTGCGGGCGAAGAAGGCGGAGTCCGCGCGCCTGATGGCGCTCGAGATGGGCAAGCCCGTCACGCAGGGCGAGGCGGAGGTGGAGAAGTGCGCATGGGGCTGCGAGTACTACGCGGAGCACGCCGCGCGCTTCCTCGCCCCCGAGCCGCGGGAGACCGACGCCGCGCGGAGCTACGTGCGCTTCGAGCCGCTCGGGCCGGTGCTCGCCGTCATGCCGTGGAACTTCCCCTTCTGGCAGGTCTTCCGCTTCGCCGCCCCGGCGCTCATGGCGGGCAACGCGGGGATCTTGAAGCACGCCTCCAACGTGCCGCGCTGCGCGCTCGAGATCGAGGGCGTCTTCCGCGCGGCCGGCCTGCCCGAGGGCCTGTTCGGCACCGTGCTGGTCGGCCCGGCCGCCGTCCCCGCGCTCATTGCCGACGCGCGCATCCGGGCCGTCACGCTGACCGGCAGCGAGCGCGCCGGGAGCCAGGTGGCCGAGCGTGCGGGGCGCGAGCTCAAGAAGACGGTGCTCGAGCTCGGGGGCAGCGACCCGTTCATCGTCCTCGAGGACGCGGACCTGCCGCGGGCGGCCAGGACCGCGGCGGCGGCGCGGCTGGTGAACAGCGGGCAGAGCTGCATCGCGGCCAAGCGCTTCATCGTGGTGGAGGAGGTGGCGGAGCGCTTCCTCGAGCTCTTCGTCGGCGAGATGCGGGCGCGCAAGATGGGCGACCCGCTGGCGCGCGACACCGAGGTGGGCCCGCAGGCGCGCGCCGACCTGCGCGACGCGCTCCACCGCCAGGTCGAGGAGTCGGTCAGGCGCGGCGCGCGCCTCCTGCTGGGCGGGAGCGTGCCGCGCGGCCCCGGCGCCTTCTACCCGCCCACCATCCTGACCGCCGTCGACAAGGGGATGCCCGCCTTCGACGAGGAGACCTTCGGCCCGGTGGCGGCCGTCGTCGGCGCGCGCGACGAGGAGGACGCCATCCGCCTCGCGAACGACTCCACCTTCGGGCTCGGCGCGTCCCTCTGGACCGCGAGCCGGGAGCGCGCCGAGCGCCTCGCGCCGCTGGTCGAGGCGGGCTCCGTGTTCGTGAACGGGCTCGTCAAGTCGGACCCGCGCCTCCCCTTCGGCGGCATCAAGCGCTCGGGCTACGGGCGCGAGCTCTCGGAGTTCGGCATCCGCGAGTTCGTGAACGTGAAGAGCGTCTGGATCGGGTAGCATGGGCCTCGCCGAGTACCGGCGCAAGCGCCGCTTCGCCGTCACGCCCGAGCCGGCGGGCGCCACGCGGCCCCGGCGGCGCGGCGCGAAGGCGCTCGCCTTCGTGGTGCAGAAGCACAGCGCCACGCGCCTCCACTACGACTTCCGCCTGGAGTGGAAGGGGGTGCTCCTCTCGTGGGCCGTGCCGAAGGGGCCGTCGCTCGATCCGTCGGTCAAGCGGCTCGCGGTGCAGGTCGAGGACCATCCGCTCGAGTACGCGAAGTTCGAGGGCATCATCCCCAGGGGCGAGTACGGCGGCGGTACGGTGATGGTCTGGGACCGCGGCACCTGGACGCCCGAGGTGCCCGACGTGGACGCGGCGCTCGCGAAGGGGGAGCTCAAGTTCGCGCTGCGCGGGAAGAAGCTCCGTGGCTCGTGGGTGCTGGTGCGCACGCGGCGCACCGAGGCGGGGAAGCCACAGTGGCTGCTCCTCAAGCACCGCGATGCGTTCGTCTCGACGGAGGACATCACGGTCACGCAGCCGCGCTCCGTCGTGTCGAAGCGGCTCCTCGCCGAGATCGCGTGGCACGAGGGCGGGGACATGGAGAAGGCGGCGGCGGGGGATCCGCCGGGGGAGATCCGAAAGCTCATCGCGAACCCGCGGCTGGTGGCGCGGCGCAAGCCTGGGCGGCCGGCGGTGTGGCATTCGGGCGGCGGAGCTCGGAGGTAGAGTCGAAAGGTCGTGGCCGTGGCCTTCGCAGTGGTCGACGCCCACGTCATCCTCCGGTTGACAGAAGGCCGTCCGGACCCCTTCTATGCAGGCACGAGACCGCTCGATGAGTGAAGCAACCGAGAGCCGCGCGCTCCGCATCCTCGTCGATATCGTCGAATCGGGGCGACCGCTCGCCTACATTCACTCCGCGGAAGAGCAGCGCGTGAGGGCGCTGCTGCGCGAGACCGCACGCACATGCTTCTCGGCGGCGGTGCCGCTCTGGATATGGAGCCTCACCGAAGGCATGCGCCGCGACGATGGCACCGGCGTCGAGCAGCTCGGCCCGCGCGCCGCTCTCGATTTCGTCGCCACGTACGACGGCGCCGCGCTCTTTCTCTTCGAGGACTTCCACGAGCCGATGCGCGAGGCGCCGGACATCCGCCGGCGACTGCGCGACCTGTACGAGCTCTGCTTCGACCGCGGCAAGTTCCTGTTGATCTGCTCACCGGTCAAGTTCATCCCCGAGGAGATCGAACGGAGCATCGCCTACGTCGAGCTGGCGGTTCCCGACCTGCTCGAGCTCGTCGGGTTTCTGCGGCGCGCGGCGCCGGCGATCACGGCAGCCGGTGGCAGCCTCGACGCCAGCGAGGCCACGCTCTTCCAGCTCGGCCGGGCTCTTCAAGGGCTGACGCTCGACGAGGTGCGCCATGCGATTCGCCGCGCGCTGACCACGCGCCCGGTCTTGGATCAGGAATCGATTCCCACGCTGCTCGAAGAGAAACGGATGCTGGTGAACCGCACCGGCATGATCGAGTACATCCCCTCCGAGACCACGATCGAGCACGTGGGCGGACTGGAGATCATGAAGAAGTGGCTGATGGAGCGGCGCAAGCTGTTCCAGATGCGGGACCGCATCAGCGCCGAGATCGTGCCCAAGGGGGTGCTCGTCATGGGCATCTCGGGCTGCGGCAAGAGCCTGTCCATCAAGGCGATCGCGTCCTGCTTCGAGCTGCCCCTCTATCGCATCGACATGATCGCCATCTTCTCGGGACGTCACGGGACAGCGGAGGGCGCCTTCGCGCAGGCCTGCCACATGCTCGAGTCGATGGCCCCGGCGGTGGTGTGGTTCGACGAGATCGAGGCTGGGATCAACACGCAGGCCAAGGAAGGCGAGCTGAGCCGCATCTTCGGCTTCTTCTTGACATGGATGCAGGAGAAGACGCGCGGACTGTTCGTCGGCGCCACCGCCAACCGCATCGATCTGCTGCCCGCTGAGATGATCCGCAAAGGGCGCTTCGATGAAGTGTTCTTCGTCGATCTGCCGCTCGAAGACGAGCGGCTCGAAATCTTCCGAGTACATCTGCGGCGGCGCGGGATCGATTTTTCGGGCTTCGATCTGGTACCGCTCAAGACCTTCACGAAGGGCTGGACGGGCGCCGAGATTGAGCAGTGCGTGGTGTCGGCGCTGACGACGGCCCGTCTCCAGGAGCGTCAGCTGACGGGTGACGACCTGCTCAACGCGACCGCCAACGTCGTGCCGCTCTCGAAGACCATGAAGGAGCAGGTCGATCACATCCGCAAGTGGGCCTTCGACCGGGCGGTGCGGGCCTCGCCGCGTGAATTCGGGCGCTAGCTGCGGGGCCCCGCCTGGTCCTTCGCGCGGCGGTGGGATGGCGATAGACCCCTGTACGCCAACTTCTGCCGGCTGCACACGGTCCTGCCAGCGAAATGAAGCCGACCCTGCTCGGCGGACAGAAAGCGGTCAGGAATGACGGCCGCTGACCGAGGCCCGAGGCGAGCTCGGAGGTGACATGACACGACGTGGGACGTGCGCAGTTTTGGGACTCCTCCTTGCGGTTGGCACCACTGCTTCGCCCACATGCGCTGCCAGACCGTGTAGTCGCCGGAGCTGCAAGCCGGCGATCAGGACCAATTGCGCCGGCCTGAGGGGTCCAGCGAAAGGGAGCTGTCGGAAGAGGATTCTCGTCACTTGCAGAGCCGGACGATGCAGCTGCACTGAGGGTGCTCCTCCCTGCGAGGGGTCCCCGATCTCTGGCATGGGAGGTCATTGCGGCGGCTTCATCCTCCATCCGCCGATTTGCGCCCCACCGCTCGTTTGCAAGCCCACCCCCATCCCCGACACCGGGGGCGTCTGTGAGAGGCCGTAACGGACCGAAGTTCATCAAGGCCCACGCAGGAGGTTGGCGGGCTATTCTGTGCGCGAATGCCTGGGCCGAGGAGGA
>JBKPBB010000210.1:0-2386 GCA_046744245.1 Thermodesulfobacteriota bacterium | reverse complement strand
GCTTCGGGCCGCGCCGCCCCAACTCGGCGACGACCCACACTGGCGCGCCGCTCGCGACGCCGCGCGCCGGGAGCGCAGGCCGGTCGTCGCGGGGCGGTGCGAGCTGGCGCAGCCGTTCTCCGAGCGCGCGCGCGAGCGCCTCGGGCGAGTCGCCGGCCAGCATCTCGCTCCGACGCGTGCTCGGCACCTGCTCGATGCCCGCGACCCAGGTGGGCGAGCCCTTGGCTCCGACGTCGTCGGACGCGAGCCCCACCTCGGCGGCGCCGAGCGTGGCGATCGACTTGGCCGCCGCGGCCTGTCGCTCCGCCTTGGTCGGGAAGCGCTCCTCGGCGAGGTCCTCGGCCGCGGTCACGACCGCGGCGAGCGGCCCGGTCACGGTCTCGAACCCCTCGTCGGTCTCGCGCTCGGCGACGAAGGTGCGCGCCGCCGGATCGAGCTCGAGCCGGCGCGCCCCCGTCACCTGGGGGAGGTCCAGCATCTCCGCCACCTCGGGACCGACCTGCCCCGTCTCGGCGTCGGTGCTGGCGCGGCCGAAGAGGACCAGGTCGGGCGCCTCGCGGAGCAGCACCGCGGCGAGCGCGCGCGCCGTGGCGAGCGTGTCGGAGCCGGCGAGCAGTGGATCGAGGAGATGGAGCGCGCGGTCGGCGCCGAGCGCCAGGCACTCGACGAGCCCATCGCGCGCGCCCGGCGGCCCCATGGTGAGCGCCACCACCTCGCCGCCGTGCGCGGCGCGGAGCGCCACGGCGGCGCCGAGGGCGCGGAGGTCGAAGGAGCTCACCTCGCCCGGCACGCCCTCGCGGACGAGCCGGCGGGTCTCGGGGTCGAAGCGCAGCGAGCCGAGCGCCGGCACCCACTTCACGCACACGACGATCCGCATGTCCCCTCCCTCACCAGATCTTGCCGGGGTTCAGAATGCCGTGCGGGTCGAAGAGCTGCTTCACTCCCTGCATGAGGGCGAGCGCCGCGCCGTGCTCGCGCGCCGCGTAGCGGCGGTTGCCGAGCCCCATGCCGTGCTCGCCCGAGCACGATCCGCCGCGCGCGAGCGCCTCCTCCACGAGCACGTCGCGCGCCGCCTCCGCGGCCGCACGCTCGGCCATGTCGGCGAGCACGAGCGCGTGCAGGATGCCGATGCCGGCGTGACCGAAGAGGTGCACCGCGAGGCCGCGCTCGGCCGCGACCGCTTCGCAGCGCGCGACCAGCCGCGGGAGCGCGCCGATCGGGATGGCGAGGTCGGCGCGCACGGTCGCCGTGTCGGGCCGCAGCGCCGCGATCGAGCGCGTGGCGTGCTCGCGGATCGACCACGCGTCGCGGCCGCCAGGGAGCACGAGCGGCTCGCCGCCCCCACCGCGGAGCACGTCCTCCGCCGCCGCCCACGCCTCGGCCACGCCGGCCTCGCTGCCGTGCACCTCGACCAGCAGCGTGGGCGTCTCGGCGAGGCCGAACTGGCCGAAGCGGTTGAGGGCCGCGACCGTGCGCGCGTCGAGGAACTCGACCGCCGCCACGTCGACGCCGAAGCGGATCAGCTCCGCGGTCGCGCGCGCCGCCGCGCCGGCGTCCCGGAAGCGGAACCCGCCCTGCCGCCGAGCCTGGGGCAGGCCGGCCAGCGCGAGCGTCAGCTCGGTCGCGATCGCGAGCGTGCCCTCGGAGCCGACCACGAGCCCGAGCAGGTGGTAGCCGGACGCGCTCTTGCGCGCCCGGTTGCCGAGCCGGAGCACCTCGCCCGTTCCCGTGACGATGGTCGCCGCGCGCACATGGTCGCGCGTGCCGCCGTACTTGACCGAGTAGATGCCGCTCGCGTTGTTGGCGACCATGCCGCCGATAGTGGCGACGTCGGCGCTCCCCCCGGGCGAGGGCGGGAAGAAGAGGCCGTGGGGGCGGAGCTGGCGGTTGAGCGCCGCGTAGACCACGCCCGGCTGCACGTCGACCTGGAGGTCCTCGGGACGGACGGCGACCACCTCCGCCATGCGCGAGACGTCGAGCACGATGCCGCCGCGGACCGGGATGGGGTTCCCCTCGAGGCTCGAGCCCGCGCCGCGCGCGGTGAGCGGGATCGCGTGGGCGGCAGCGAGCTTCACGACCGCGACCACGTCGTCGGTCGAGAGGGGCCACACGACCGCGTCGGGGCGCGCGCCGGGGAGCGAGGAGGCGTCGCACGCGGCGGCGGCGAGGTCGGCCGCGCGCGTGGAGCAGCGGTCGGGGAGCAGAGCGGCGAGGATGCGGAGCGGGGCCGCGTCGAGGGCCATGGTACGGGCGTAGCGATTCCGGCGGGCGAGGACAAGGGTCGTTTCATCTGCTAAGGAGCTGAACCGGTGGTCGAAGGGGAAGCCAAGGTTCCGGGTTCATGCTTCTGTGGAGCCGTGCGCTTCTCGGCGCAACTGCCGAGCCT
>JBKPBB010000030.1:0-5967 GCA_046744245.1 Thermodesulfobacteriota bacterium | reverse complement strand
ACGGCGCCCCCGCCTCCCCGCTGCGCTATTCGGCCCCGCGCGCGTGCCGCACGTCTTTCGCCGGCACGCCGGGAGCAAGCAGGCGATGGCCCTTCGTCGCTTCATGTTCCGCGGTGTGACTAAGGTGCGCGACGAATGGGACCTCGCCGTCGCCGCCTGAATCTGCGCCGGCTGCGGGCGCGGGGCGTAGCGGCGGCCTAGGAGCGTGACCCAAGACTGCTACCGGCTGCGACGAACGGAGCGCGGCTGCGAGCGGCGTGCTCGCTCCTCCCTCCTGCGGCGTAGGAAAACGTCCGAGGACGTCGCCCACGTCCGCGTCAGCTCATCCCGCTCGATGTCGCTCGACCAGCTCCAGCAGCTGCTCCGGATCGGCAGGCTTCTGGAGAACGGCCGCCGCCCCCATACGCGTCGCGCGCGCTGCGAGCGGATCGGCGGAGACGACGACCACGGGGATGGAGAGCAGCCTCTCGTCCCGCTTCTGCACCGCGCAGAAGTCCCATCCGCTCATGCGCGGCATCATGAGGTCCAGCAAGATCAGGCAGGGGAGCGTTTCGGCGGCGCGCAGCAGCTCGAGCGCTTCCAGCCCGTCCGCTGCCTCCATCACGCGGTAGCCCTCGCTCGCGAGCAGGGCCGCGAACGCTCCGCGCACTCCCTCATCGTCCTCGACGACGAGGATCGGAGCCACGGGACGCTCGGACGCCATCGCTTCTCTCCCCCTCACGCGATCGCGCGCGCGGCCCTGGCCGTCGGGAGGATGACCGGGACGTCCGCCAGTGCGGGTGACCGGCGCAGATGTGCCTCGTGTGCCATGGCCTACCTCTAGCCGCCCATCCTCATCTTTCCCCGACGTCTCGGTGCCCCGCGCGCGACCCGGACGCCCCGCCCGACGAGCACGGTCCCTGCCTGTGAAATGGAGCCGACCTCACCGCCTGGGCCGGCAACGTAGGATGATGCACGCCCTCGACCGGAGAGGTCAAGGCCACAGATCTTCCGGGCCCGATGGAAGTCACCCACTCTGCCACGCCATCCTCACTTGTCCCGGCCACTCCTACCCGCTACGCGGCTCCCCCCATCCGCGCGCGCTCACGACAGGGTCAGCGGCTGCGCGCGAAGCGTCTGGCGCCGGACGAACTCCGGCGCGAAGCTCTTGACGAGCGGGGTCAGCCCGACGAACCAGGGCAGGTAGACGCGAAACGTGGCGCTCTCGAGTGCCTCCAGGACGCCGGCCGCGACGCGGGCGGCGTCCATGCAGACGAACCTGGGAGGCATGGGCTGGCCCTTGAACTGCTCGAGCGTGAGCGGCGTGATGACGTGACCCGGGTACACGATCGAAACGCGCATGCCCTGATCCCGTACCTCGAGCAGCAGGGACTCCGAGAAGGCGTCCAGGGCGGCCTTCGAGGCGGCGTACGCCGTCTGCCCGGCGGGTGGCGAGAAGGCCGAGGGTGAGGAGACGTTGACGATGTGCCCGCTCCGCCGGCCGAGCATCCCGGGCAGGACCGCGAGGGTGCAGGCGACGGCGCCCAGATAGTTCGTGCGCATGATCGACTCGAACTCCTGAACCGTCATGCGGACGGCGGGCTTGTAGGCCCCGGTCCCCGCGTTGTTCACGAGGACGTCGATGCGCCCGTGCGCCTGCTCCAGGCCGCGCAGCGTCGCCGTGATGGCCTCGGCGTCGCTCACGTCGGCCCTGGCCGTCTCCATCGTCCCGGAAAGCCCGCGGGCGCTCTCCCGCAGACGCGCCAGGTTCTCGGCGCTGCGTGCGATGCCGATGACGGTGGCGCCCCGCCGCGCGAGCTCGAGGGCGGTCTCGCGGCCGATGCCGGTCGAGGCGCCCGTGACGACGGTGATCAGGCCACGGTAGTCCATGCGAGCGACCTCCTGCTGGGCGAGGACATTGCGGCTCTCGGGCTTGGCGCCGGTATCGCGCTACGGCGGGCCGGTCAAGGAGGAGCCCCAGTCGAGCGCCGCCGGCACCGGGCAGGTCACCCGGGGCAGCCCGGCAGGTCGACCGCGTAGCCGCACTCCGGGTCGGCGAGCGGCATCTCGCGCGGCGTCCGGTCGTACCACGGGTAGCCGCGGCAGACGAGCGGCCGCTCCTCGTACACGGTGCAGCGACCGTCCGCACCGAGCCGGTCGCAGGTGTAGAGATGCGCGTCGGCGGGGAGCCGGCTCGTGTAGAACGGGTTCAGCGCCGTCGCCTCCTCGCGCGTCAGCGGACGCCAGTGCTCGGCGGCGAAGATGTGGTCGGAGGGGATGCCGAGGACGCGCGTCAAAGCGGCCATCTGCCGGACCTCCTCCGGCGACTGCTCGAGGACCAGGACCTTGCAGCAGGCGCCGCACCCGTTGCAGCTGCCCCTGAGCTCCATGGTGGGGACCCTAGCCCAGCGCCCTTGCACAGTTCAACGTCCACGTGATCGGCGCCTTGCTCGGAGACCCCATCGCCTAGAACAGCCGCTCGAGCCGCCGCCGCAGGTCGTCGATCCCGTCCTCGATCCGCGCGAACGTCCTCGTGAAGAACGCCTCCAGGTCGTCGCCCTCGCTGTCGCCGATCACCCCGAAGGGCACCTCGCCCGCGGGACGGAAGCGGCTGTGGGCGAGCCGGTCACGCGCCGCCACCTGCGCGACGTCCACGTGCGGGATCGACTCGCCGAAGCGGGCGTTGATCGCGTCGATGAAGGTGTTGGCGATGAGCGCGTTGCCGGTCCGCGTCGGGTGGATGCCGTCCAGGCTGAAGATGCCGCCCAGGTAGCGCGTGGTGAGGTCCGGCGTGCCGTCGCCATTCAGGTCGACGCCGCTCGCGCCCAGCTGATCGACGGCCGCGAACACGTCGACCGGCGCGATCGTCACGCCGCGCCTCTGCTCCGTGTCCGCAATGGCCGCCGCGATCTCGTCGTTGAACGCGCTCACCTTGGTCCGCACCTGGGCACGCTCCGCACCGTTCAGTACCTTGGAGCACGGGGGCGTGGGCAGCCGGTCGGGGGCGAGGTCGATCGAGAGGAGGTCGTCCGCGGCGACCGGCTGAGTCGTGCCGTCCGCCGCGCGACAGCTCGCCACTTCCCCGGCCGCGCGGCGCAGGGCCGCGATGCCCGTCGGATCGGGGAGGTTTGCGACCGCCATGCCGGCCTGCGTGTCGGCCAGCGCGTCGAGCAACGCGCGGAAGCGGCCCCCGAACTCCTGCGGCGTGAGCGTCACCGCGCCGGGATTCGTGTCGGTCGCCATGTCGAGCACGTCGTTGTTCCCGATCCAGACCAGAAGGAAGCTCGGATGGAGCTCGCGCGCGCGGCTCACCTGCGACACCGGCTCGGCGCGGAGCGGCAGGCCGAGGATCAGGAACTTGAGCACGTCGCGGCCCTTCACGTCGCCCGTGACGAGCTCGCCGGCGATGTCCTGCGCGGCGATCGTCTCGAACACGCTCCCGGTGTCCTCGCCCGGCACGGCGAGGTTGCGCGCGGTCCTGTCCGGGTCGGCGCGGAAGCCGAGGCCGTCGCTCGTGCGCCGCACCTCGCCCCGGTCGAGCACGCCGTTGCGGTTGGCGTCCACGATCACCAGCGGCGGCGGGACGCCCGGCGCGTCCATGAAGGGCAAGGGCAGACGGACGTGCGCCCGGCGCGCGATGAAGGCGGGGGCGCCGTCCACCTGACCGGGACGCCCGACGCCGACGAAGCCGCCCGAACCGAAGCCGGCGAGCAGGCTGTCGCCGACGACCACCATGCGCCGGAGCCGCAAGACGCCCGCGTGGGCGTCCGCACCCAGCACGGCGCTCGCGAGCAGCAGCGCGCAGATGGATCGACATCGGATGCCGTTGCTCCGCATGCGAAAGCTGCCTCCTTGGCCCAGGCTCCGGATCAGGGCCCGCCGTGTCGGCGGAGCCTGGCAACCGTCTCAGCGGGCCCCACTCACCTCGACGAAGCCGACCACCCGCACCGACGTGTCGAAGTGTCCGTCACTCCGCTCGGGCAGCGGCGGGTCGGTGCGATACGTGAACTTCGTCTGGCCGCCCGGCGGAATCTCTTCGGGGACGACGTAGTACACCGCGCGGCTGGGATTGTCCTCGCCGGGCCGGAACTCGCTCCGCCACCGCCAGTCGTGTTGGATCAGCAGCTGCACGTCGCGCAGCACCTTGCCCGACGTGTTGGCGAGGACACCGGACACGACGCCGCCGTCGACCGTCACGTCGCGCAGCGCGACGCCTTCGGCCACGCGCTCGCTCGGGACCACCCGTTCCGCGGAGACGAAGACGTCCGCTGAGCGAGCGAGCCCTGGATGAATCGCGAGCCCGACGGCGAGCAGCGTGGCGATCACCCGAGGCGTACAAGGCAGATTCATGTGCGCTCTCTCCTTCGCGCGTTCGCAGGCGCGCGCGCCCGACGCTCCTGGTCAGACGCTGTCGCGCGAAAGCACATCGTCAACACGGAGTTCGACTGTCAACACGGAGTTCGACTCGCGGCTACTCACCCGAGCGGGTGAGGGGCCGCGACAAAAATGGGGGATGCCGAAGCCCCCGCCCCGTCACGAGCGGCAGGTCCAGCACCGACAGCAAGCCCGGCCGCGCGTCGCACACCGCCGGAATCGCATTCACGATCCGCGTCGCGGTGAGCAGCACCCCGCCCACCGCGTGGTCGCCCGTCTCGTCCGCGAACTCGAGCTCGCACTGCATCGACGGCGTCCCCTTGATCACCACCCGGTAGCTTCCCCTGCCCTGCGGCCACTCCGGTGCGAGCTCATCGTCGAGCCGGGTCACATGCTCCACCACGATCGCCGGCTGCCCGCCGACGATCCCCTGCACCTCGAAGCGGAGCGCGGCCATCGTCCCGGGCTGAACCGTGTGCGCGCCGATACGGATCGCCCGCGCGGCCGGCCGGCGCTCGTACACGGAGCGGATGTCCTCCAGCTCGACGCCCAGCCCGTCGGCCAGGAGCCGGATCGTTCCACCCCACGCGAAGGTGAGCGACCCGGGCGCAAGCAAGAGCGGCGTGTGATCGAGCGGCTTCCCGAATCCCATCGTCTCGAACAGCACCTGCGGCTGGTCGTAGGTCGCGTAGTTGATGATCTCGAGGATGCGCACCTCCTCCCAGCGCTCGCTGAGCCCCGACAGCACGAGCGGCAGGAGGTCGTTCGCGAATCCCGGGTCGATCCCCGACGTGAGGAAGGACGTCCCGCCCGCGCGGCACGCGTCCTCGAGCTTGTCGCGCACCTCGGGGAAGAACGAGCGCGGGTGCACGAGCGGGACGACCGAGCTGGACACCACGTTCTTCCCCGACGCGAGGATGCGGCAGATGTCCTCGACCGCCTCGAACGGCCGGAGGTCCGCCGTCGCGGTGTAGCAGACACAGTCGGCGTCGAGGCGGAGCAGCGCTTCGGCGTCGGTGGTGGCGCGCACGCCCACCGGCCCCGCCCCGCACAGCGCGCCCGCATCTTTCCCCGCCTTCGTTGCGCTCGACACCCAGACGCCCACCAGCTCGAGCTCCGGGTGTCCGATGATGCAGCGGAGCGCGAAGCGCCCCACGTTCCCGGTACTCCACTGGATCACGCGGTAGGGCATCTCAGTCGAAAGGGCATCTCAGTCGAACGGCCAGTTGGTCGACTCGGTGCCGCCGTCCACCTCGACCACCTTGCCCGTGACCCAGCCACCGGCCGGCGAGCAGAGCCAGAGCGCGGCGAGCGCCACGTCCTCCACCGATCCGATCCGGCGCATGGGCGTCATCGACTCCATCTGGCTTCGGAGCTCGTCGGTCAGGAACGGCCGCAGCGCCGACGTCTCCACCGCGCCCACCGCGAGCGCGTTCACGCGCACGCGCGGCGCGAACTCGGCGGCGAGCTGCTTGGTCATGAACGAGAGCGCCGCCTTCGCCGTGCCGTAGGCGACGAAGCCCTTGCGCACGATGCGCCCCGCCGCGGACGAGACGTTCAGCACGGCCCCCCCGTCGCGCGCGAGCATGTGCGGGAGGCAGGCGCGCGTGAGCA
>JBKPBB010000188.1:0-3678 GCA_046744245.1 Thermodesulfobacteriota bacterium | reverse complement strand
GTCGACGGTCCCGCCCGCGAGCGGGGGCCGGCCGTTCCCGCGCGCGACGGCGAGCGCGAAGAGATCCTCCGCCTCGAAGAGGCCCGCCCGCCCGACGCTGCGCGCGAACTCGAACTCGATCAGCGTGCGGTCGTCTGTGTTGACGCGCCCGCGCTCGCCGTCGTGCAGCGCGGCAGCGAGCCGGCCGTCGGCGATGAAGCCGGAGTACAGCCCCTCGACCCCCGCCACCCCCCACGAGAGGGCGAGGGCGCTCCGGTACGGTTCGGTCTCCACGAGGGTGGCGAGGCGCGTCAGGTCGTCGGGCGCGGCCTGCCGCCGCCCGGTGAGGAGCAGGTTTCCCAGCTGGACTTCCCAGCTCTCCACCACCGGGAAGACCTCGCCCAGGGTGGCGTAGATGGTGCGGACGGTCTGCGCATCGACCTCGTACGCCTGCACCCACTGCAAGAAGATGCCGCCCTCGGCGAGCCGGCCGGCCGCCGCGCGGTAGAACTCGCGCGTGAACAGGCTCGCGATCCCGGCCCGATAGGGGCTCGAGGGCTCGGACACGATCAGGTCGTAGGTCGCGCGCGTGGTGAGCAGGAGCTCGCGGCCGTCCCCGAGGACCAGGTGCACCTTCGGGTCGCGGAGCACGTCGTGGTTCACCGGGCTGGCGACCTCGGCCACGTGTACGACCGCCGGCTCGAGCTCCACCACGTCGACGCGCTCGATCGACGGGACCTGCGCGAGCCAGCCCGCGGTGCTCCCCGTCCCGAGCCCGATCACGAGCGCCGTGCGGGGGCGCGGGTGCTGGAGCGCGCCGATGAGCCCGAGCATCACCTGGGTGGGCGCGTCGCCGATCGTGTTGCCGTCGTTCTTGCCGTTGATGAGGAAGCCGTAGGCGTTCCAGGCGTCGAGCGCGACCGCGCTCTCGATCCCGTCGGCCTCCCAGACGATGCGCCGGCGCCGCTCGTCGAGCAGGCGGCGAAGGTCGTTGGGCGCCGTGAACGATGCCTCGAGGCGCCCCGCGCCGATCGCCGAGTGGCGCCAGAAGGCGGACGGGCCGTCGGCCAGGCAGAGGAGCGCGCTCGCGAGCCCGAGGCCGAGCGATACGAGGCCGCCGCGGAGCGCGGCGCCTCCACGCAGCGCCTGGAGGAGGCACGCGGCGCCGAGCGCGACGAGCACGAGCACGACGGCGCGCCACGCCCCCGGCGCCGTGAGCAACGGGATCAGGCCGAAGCCGCCGGCGAGCGAGCCGACGATCGCGCCGAGCGTGTTCGAGGCGTAGGCGAGCCCCACCTCACGTCCCACCCGGCGCTCGCCGGCGCCGAGCAGGCCGACGAGGAGCGGGAACTGGTAGCCCGCCACCACGGCGGCCGGGAGCACGACCAGCATCGTGACCGCGAGCCAGACGACGACGAGGAAGCCGAAGCCGAGGAAGCCGAGTGGCCGGAGCTGCATGGCGAGGACCGCCAGGCGGTCGCCGAGGGCGTAGGGGAGGGCGATGCAGAGCGCCTCCAGGACGCAGGTGGTGGCGAACCCGACGAGGGTGGGCCGCCGGGCGGGCGCCCCCGCGCCGTAGACGAGCCCGCCCGCGCCGATGCCGGCCAGCGCGACGGTGAGGATCAGTCCGAAGGTATAGGTGGAGCCGCCGAGGAGCGGGGTGAGCATCCGGTACCAGACCAGCTCCATGAGCAGGAAGGCGAAGCCGACGGCCGCGGCCGCGACGAGGACGAGCGCGACGGGCGCGGCGGCGGCCGGTGCGGGCTCCGTGCTCTCCCGCGGCGCGACAGCCGGCGCTCCCGCGCGTGCCGCCAGCAGGCGAGCCGCGAGCGCCAGCACGAGATTCAAGAGGCTCGCCGACCAGACGGTGAGGTTCGTGCCCAGCAGCTCGAGCGCGAGGAAGGTCGCGTAGAGGCTGCCCCCGACCGCGCCGAGCGTGTTCGCTCCGTAGAGCAGCCCGGTGCCGCGCCGGCCCGCGTCGGCGCCGCGCTCCACGGCGCGCACGGCCGCCGGCAGCGTGCCGCCCATGAGGACCGCCGGGAGGCCGAGGACGGCGACCGCCAGCGCGAGGCGCAGCACGGTCGCGCCGGCGAGGCCGAGCACCGCCGTGCCGCCGAGGAGGAAATAGAGGCGGGCGACCACCGCCACCAGGAGCGGCGTCGCGGCGGCCGCGACCGCCACGCCGGTCTCGAGGTCGGCGTAGAGCCGGAGCGGGCTCGGCGCGCGGTCGGCCCGCCGCCCGAGGAGAAGCCCGCCGAGCCCGAGCCCACCCAGGAAGATCGCGAGCACGGCGGCCGACGCGGCGGTGGACACGCCGAAGACGAGGCGCAGCATGCGGAGCCACGCCACCTCGTAGACGAGCGCGCAGAACCCGGAGCCAACGAGGAGGAGCGCGACGAGCGGCGGGCGCGGACCGGTCGGGGGCACGGCCGGCGCTCCGGGGACGCGCGACGGCGGCATCCTCGTCACCGGGTTCGCTCGTCACGCCCCTCGCGTCACCCGGAACCCGAAGCGCGGGAAGTGCACCACGATCTCGCCGAGGGCGGCATCGCGCCGCCGGACCGCGATCTCGTGCACCGTCGAGAACACGAGCTCGCCCGCGACCGGGTCGAGACCGTAGTCGTCCGGCACGACCGACACCGCGTCGCCCGGCTCGAGGCCGTTCGGCTCGCGCGGGTCGGCGGCGGGCTCCGCCGTCGGCCGGCTCTCCTTGGCGATCGCGAGCGCCTCCGCGGGCGGCATCTCGACGCGCTCGCCGTGGCCGAGGGCGTCGACGCGGTCGCGCCACGCGCTCACGCGGCGGAACTCCTCGACCATCGCGTTCGCCTGCGGCGCGACGCGCAGGAACCAGGCCTGCTGGAAGCACGTCGCGTCGGCCAGACTCGGCTCCGTGCCGAGGAGGTATGGCCGGCCGTCGGCGAGCTGGGCCTCGATGATGGCGAAGAGCGCGCGCACCTGCTCGCGCGCCGGCGGCCCGAGCTTGGGCAACTCGCCGAAGTTTCGGCCCGGGACCATCCTGGTGCGGTCCGCGATGAACTCGGGGGGCAGGAACTGCCAGGTCTCGGCGAACACGGCGGCGACGAGGGGCAGGAAGAGAAGACGGTCGGCCCACAGGTTCCAGGCGTGGCACGTGCCCTCGCTCCCGCCCGGATAGAGGGTGGGCGCCGGGTGGAGCCGCTCGAGCAGGCGCACGATCACCTGCGTGTCGCAGTAGACGTCGGCGCCGATCTGGAGCACGGGGATGCGCCGGTAGCCGCCGGTCAGCGGAACGAGGTCGGGCTTCGGCATGATGCTCGGCTGCTCGACGGCGCGCCACTTGAGGCGCTTCAGGCCGAAGATCTTCCGGATCTTCTCCGAGAACGGCGAGGCGTCGTAGTGGTGGAGGATCAGCGTCTCGGCCATGAGGACCTCCTAACGCCCGGTCTCGACCGGCAGCCCCGCCTCGCGCCAGCCGGGCACGACGACGCGGCCGGAGTGGTCGCGCGCGCCGCCGAAGCCGCCGCGCACGTTGGTCACGTCCGTGAAGCCGGCCTGCGCGAGCAGCTCGCAGGCGCGCGCCGAGCGCGGGCCGCTCTGGCAGCCGACCAGGAGCTTCGTCGAGCGCGGGATGGTGCGCTCGACGGTCGCGACGAAGTCCGGGTTCGGCGTGGGCTGGCGCGTGGCCGGATCGACGAACACGACCGGGACGTTGCGCGCGCC
>JBKPBB010000232.1:0-5109 GCA_046744245.1 Thermodesulfobacteriota bacterium | reverse complement strand
GCCGCTGCGCGCGCGGAAGCGGCCGCCGCGCGCACCGAGCGGGCGATCGAGGACCTCGAGCGCCTGCTCGAGCAGGCGGCGCGCCGCCAGGATACGCGCCACCGAGCCCGCCCGCGGTAGCTTGCGAGCGGCGCGCCCGGCTTGCTACAGCCTGCACATGGAGGGCACGCGCAAGATGGGGGAGGCGCTCGCCAGGCCCGCCGCGCCCGACGCGGCCCGCGTCGACGGCGGCGCGCTCGTCGGTCGGGTGCTCGCCGAGCAGCAGGTCCGCTACCTCTTCACCATCAACGGCGGGCACATCTGGCCGATCCTCTCGCACCTCCGCGAGCACGGCATCCAGATGGTCCACATGCGCCACGAGCAGTCGTGCGCCTACGCGGCCGACGCTTACGCGCGCACGAGCGGCCGCCCGGGCGTGCTCTCGGTCACGGCGGGCTGCGGGCTCACCAACGCCGTCACGGGCCTCTGTGTCGCCGGCCTGACCGGCAGCCCCGTCGTCTGCCTCGCCGGGCAGCACCCCACCACCGAGGACCAGCTCGGCTCGTTCCAGGAAGCGTACGGCGCGGAGATCTGCCGCACGTTCTCCAAGTTCACCAAGCGCGTCCTCGACTGGTCGACGATCGCCGTCGACGTTCGCCTCGCTTTTCGCGAGGCGATGAGCCCTCCGCCCGGCCCAACCCTGGTCGAGATTCCGACCAACATCCTCTATCACCACGACGAGGCGGCGAAGCAGCACCGCGGCGCGCGTGTCTACGCGCCCGCCGAGCTGCGCAGCGCCGGCGACCCCGCGGCGGTCGAGCGCGCGCTGGAGGCGCTCGCGCGCGCCGAGCGTCCGCTCATCGTCGCCGGCGACGGCGTCTTCTGGTCGGACGCGGCGGCCGAGCTGGGCGAGCTCGCGCGCCGGCTCGAGGCTCCCGTCTACACGCGCCGCGCGGGTCAGGGCGCGCTCCCCGAGGACGACCCGCTCGCCGTGCGCGGGGCGTGGAAGAAGCCGTTCACCGGGCGGGCCGACGTGATCCTGGCCGTCGGCTTCAAGTTCTGGAGCGGCGAGCACTTCGGCCAGCCGCCGGTGTGGAACGCGGAGGCGACGTACATCCAGGTCGACGCGGCGCCCGCGCGCGTCGGCTGGCACGTGCCGGCCGAGGTCCCGATCGTCGGCGACCCGAAGCTCGTGCTCCGGCAGCTCGGCGACCTGGCCGCCGCGCGCGGGATCACGCGCCAGGGCGGCGCCTGGCTCGCCGAGGTGGCGCGCGTGCGCACGCAGTTCGACCAGGCGCTCCGCGCGCAGGAGGCGGAGGTGCACGAGCGCGTCCCGATCCATCCCGCGCGCGTGACGCGCGATCTGCTCGAGCTGATGGACCGCGACGCGACGCTCGTGATCGACAGCTTCACGCTCTCGGGCTGGCTCTCGCAGTGGTTCGCGGCGCGCTTCCCCGGGCAGATCGTGGACGCGGGGCCGCTCGCGCCCGTCGGTCATGGCATCGGCATGGGGATCGGCGTCCAGCTCGCGCGGCCGGGCAAGCAGGTGATCGTCGTCATCGGCGACGGCGGCTTCGGCATCGGCGGCATGGAGCTCGAGACTGCGCTCAGGCACCGGCTGCCGCTCGTGACCCTGCTCTGGAACAACAGCTCGTGGGGTCCCGGCTTCGAAGAGATGCCGATGCTGCGCGGCCGGGTCGATCCCTTCGACATGCTGCCCGAGCTCCGCTACGACCGCATGTTCGAGGCGATCGGCTGCCACGGCGAGCACGTGACGCGACCCGAGGAGATCCGGCCGGCGCTCGAGCGCGCGTTCGCGGCGGGGAAGCCGTCGGTGATCAACGTGATCGGCGATCCGCGCGTCGGGCACGCGCGGCTCGGCGGAAACCTGCTCGGGTCGACGAAGGTGGAGGGGTAGGCGTCGGCGAGCTGCTGGTGCGCGGCGTTGCGGCGGGACCGCCCTCTCCGCTTCGCTGCGCCGGCCCGGTTGGCGTGCCTGACCGGGCGGGCGTGCCGGCGCAGAGGCGCTCCGAGGGCCGCCCCGCCGCCACGCCGGGATCCGGAGCTCGCCAGCGCCTCATTAGCGGATCTTGACGAACGGGTGTTGCGCGCGGAGCGCGCGCGTGATGACGGCGATCCCGGCCTCGTCGCCGATCGTCTCTAGGACCAGGACGGCGTCGGGGTCCTTGAACTCGACGCGGGGGGTGTGGCCGCGGGCCTCGAGGGCGCGCCAGACATGGTCGCCGAGGGCGCGCTCGACGGTGGGGGTGTGGAGACGGCCCTTCAGGCCGCGGCGCTCGAGGCGAACGAAGAAGGAGCCGCCCGCGAGGCGGTCGATGAACGGCTCGGCGGCGGCCGCGAGCGTCTCGACGGCGGTCGGTGCCTCGATGCGCACCGTCGCCTCGATGGGGACCACCTTGGCGAGCGCGGTGGGGAGGAGCGGATCGGCGTCGAGCGCCTCGTGCACGCGCGCGAGGAACTCGTCGACGCGCTCGACCGCGCCGACCACGACGTTGCGGTAGCCGCCGCGACGGAACTTCCCCAGGCGCCGGAGCGCGATCAGGAGGGCGTCCCGCCGGCCCTCGAGCGAGGTGGCGAGGACGTTCCAGGACGCCATCGTCCTAACGGCCGGTGAAGCGCGGCGGGCGGCGCTCGGCCAGCGCGCGCGCTCCCTCGCGCGCGTCCTCGCTGCGCAGGAGCACGCTCTGTGCGAGCAGCTCCAGGGCGAGGAAGGTGTGCTTGTCGACGTTGCTGCCGAGATCGACGAGGCGCTTGGCGAGCCCGACCGCGAGCGGCGCGTTGGCCGCGATCTCCTCCGCGAGCCGCGCGGCGGCGGCCACGTGCTCGCCCGGCGGCACCACCTGGTTGACGAGGCCGATCGCGAGCGCCTCCGCGGCTCCGATCATGCGGCCGGTCATGACGAGCTCCTTCGCTCTCGCGTAGCCGACGGTGCGCACGAGGCGCGTCGTGCCGCCCACGTCGGGCACGAGGCCGACGCGCACCTCGGGCAGCCCGAGCTCGGCGTCCGCCGTCGCGACGCGCAGGTCGAAGGCCAGCGCCAGCTCGAGTGCGAGGCCGGGCACGTAGCGATGGAGCGCGCCGACGACCGGCTTCTCGAGCGCCTCCAGGCGGGAGAGCGCCGCCTGCATGTCGCCGATGAGCGTGCGGAACGGGAGCGCGCGTTCCCCGGCGATGTCGCCCGTGAGCATGCCGAAGTCGACGCCCGCGGAGAAGACCGGCCCCTCGCCGTAGACGACGACCGCGCGCGCGTCCGGCTCGCGCTCGGCCGCTGCGATCGCGTCGACCAGGGCGAGCAGGAGCTCGCGGTGGATGGCGTTGCGCTTCTCGGGCCGGTTGAGCGCCACGTAGAGCAGCGGTCCCTCGCGGCGGCTGGTGACGAGCGCAGGCATGGCACCTCCTCGGTCGAGGGCGGCGATTATGCGCGGCCGTCGCGCCGCTCGCAATCGCTTCACGCACCCCGACGCGGTTGCTATAAGTCGCCCCCTCATGCGCTCCGCGATCGGTGGACTCTTCGTCGCGCTGCTCGTTGTCGAGCCGGCGCTCGCCGGCTCGATCCTCTACGCGACCGCCGCCAGCCAGCAGCGGATCGACGGCTTCTGTCTCGCGGCGGACGGCGCGCTCGCCGCCACCCCCAGTGTGCAGATCGGCACGCTCGGTGGGCTGCCGCGGCGCGTGCTGGTCGGCAACGGTGTCCTCTACGTCGCCGAGGTCGACCGCATCGAGGCCTTCACGATCGGCGCGCGCGGCGGGCTCCGGCCTTTCGTTCCCCCAAGCGCCACCGAGCCGGTCACGAACCTCGACCCGCAGGACCTGGCGCTCAGCCCCGACGGGAAGACGCTCTACGTCACGCACCAGGGGTTCCTCGAGGCCTTCGCGCTGAACGCCGACGGGAGCCTGCCCAAGCGCTTCACGAGCTGCGTCCAGGGCGAGCGCACCAACCTCTTCCTCGACGCGCAGGCGACCAGCGGCCTCCTCTACGTGAGCGCGGACGACGTTCCGGGGCGCATCGCGATCTACCGCCTGAACCTCGACGGGAGCCTGCCGCAGGCCGACTGCCGCCTGAACAACACGGACGCGTCCAAGGTCAAGACGCCGGACTCGCTGCGCAAGCGCCTCCAGAGGCCGAAGGCCTTCGTCGTCGTCGGCGACTTCATCTACGTCGAGGAGCGCTCGATCCACCGTCTCACCGCCTTCCGCCTCCAGCCCGACGGCACCTTCTGCGACAAGCACAAGGACGCGAACGGGAACCTCGTGGCCGAGAGCTGCGGCGACCTGGCGTACTTCCTCCCCACGCCGGCGTGCGCGCGCCGCCAGGCGAAGAAGCAGCGCCAGCAGTGCGCGGCGAGCGAGACCGGGTCCGTCCTTCAGTACGAGGATCTCGTGCTCTACCCAGGCGGCGAGACGCTCCTCGGCACGCAATACTTCAAGGGACGCGTGGACGCGTATCGCTTGAAGCCCGAGCCGCGCCTCGCGGGCGCGCCGCGGGTCCGCCTGCCGAAGCAGCCGACGCGCATCTCCGCGGCGAACCCGGTCATGACGCCGGTCCGCCTCACCGCCACGGACAAGGCGGTGTACGTGGCCGGCGGCGAGCTCGATCGCGTGGTCGCCTTTCGCCTCAGGTCCGACGGGGTGCCCACCGACGCGACGCCCTTCAGTCGTACCGACGAGCAGACCGACTCCTTCCCGAACGACGTAGCGGTCGCCATGCTCTCGGCTGCTTGCGAGTAGGTCTGGTGAACCTCGAGGCCGATCAGTGCACGTTCTGGTCCTAGGCATCGCCCCGGCCTTGCACCGCCCGCGCCCTCGCCTCATGCTCGCGCCGCATGGCGCGCCGTCCTCCCGCGGTGCTGAACCGGCTCCCGATCCTGCTCGGTCGTCACGGCATGTCCTGGGGTGAGCTCGAGCGGCGCACGCTCCTCCCGCCGCGCCTGCTCGCCCGCCTGCGCGCGCCCGGCGCCAACCCGCGCCTCGCGGTCGCGGAGCGCATCGCGGCCGCCCTCGGCGTGCCGGTCGAGGCGGTCTGGGTGCGCCGGCGCTCGTGATGCGGAACGCGGTCGCCCGTCTGCTCGCCGCCCGGGGCTGGTGCGACGCCCAGCTCGCCGCCGGCCA
>JBKPBB010000157.1:0-25857 GCA_046744245.1 Thermodesulfobacteriota bacterium | reverse complement strand
TCGCTCATCACCGGGCGCTACCCGGTGGAGGCGTACCGCGACCTGCTGCTCGGCCCGGCGCGCGGGATCAAGAACGTCCTCACCTTCGCATAGCCGCGCCGAGTGGCTCGAGGCCGACGGCCTCGGCGGATTCGCCTCCGGTACGGCGAGTGGGATCCGCACACGGCGCTACCACGCGCTCCTCCTCGCTGCGACAGCGCCGCCCGCCGGCCGCGTCGTGCTGGTGAACGGGCTCGAGGCGTGGGTCGAGACCCCGGACGGGCCAGTCGCGCTCTCCTCGCAGCGTTACGCGCCGGACGTCATTCACCCCGACGGCGCCGAGCGCATCGAGAGCTTCGCCGCCGAGCCGTGGCCACGCTGGACGTTCCGCCTGCCCGACGGGAGCCTGATCGAGCACGGCGTCCTCGTCGAGCCCGCACGCGCGGCGACGGCGCTCTACTGGCGGCTCCACGAGGGACCGGGCGGGACGCTCGCCGTGCGGCCGCTCGTCTCGGGGCGCGACTATCACGCCCTCCACCACGAGAACCCGGCCTTCCGCTTCGACGCCGAGGTCGCGGACGGACGGGTCGTCTGGCGGCCCTATCCAGGTCTGCCCGCGATCGTCGCGCGCGCCAACGGCACGTACGTGCACCAGCCGGACTGGTACCGGAGCTTCCTCTACACCGAGGAGCGCGACCGCGGCCTCGATCACGTCGAGGACCTGGCCTCGCCCGGCATCTTCCGCTGGGACCTCGCCCGGGGCGAGGCGGTCCTGGTGCTCGCCGCGGAAGGGCACGAGCCCGCGGAGGATGTCGCCGCGCTCCGCGCCGCAGAGGAGCGGCGCCGGCGGCGGTTCCCCTCGCGCCTGCATCGGGCGGCGGACGCGTACCTCGTGCGGCGCGGGAGCGGGAAGACGATCGTCGCCGGCTACCCGTGGTTCACCGACTGGGGCCGCGACACCTTCATCGCCATGCGGGGCCTCTGCCTCGCGACCGGCCGCCTCGACGACGCGCGCGCCATCCTCCTCGAGTGGGCGGGCGCGGTCTCCGAGGGCATGCTGCCGAACCGCTTTCCCGACCGCGGCGAGGCGCCCGAGTTCAACGCGGTGGATGCCGCGCTCTGGTACGTGGTCGCCGTCCACGACTTCCTGGAGGCTGCGCCCCAGGTCGCGCCGCGTGACCGGCAGACGCTCGCGGGCGCGGTGGAGGCGATCCTCGCGGGCTACGTGGCCGGGACCCGCTACCGGATCCACGTCGACGGCGACGGCCTCCTCGCCGCGGGCGAGCCCGGCGTGCAGCTCACCTGGATGGACGCCAAGGTGGGCGACTGGGTGGTCACGCCGCGCATCGGCAAGCCCGTCGAGGTGCAGGCGCTCTGGCTGAACGCGCTGCGCATCGGGAACGAGCTCTCCGAGCGCTGGGCCGAGCTCTACGCCCGGGCCCGGCCCGCCTTCGCGGCGCGCTTCTGGGACGAGGCGCGCGGCCATCTCGCCGACGTCGTCGACGTCGATCATAGGTCCGGGACGGTCGATGCGACCTTTCGCCCGAACCAGATCTTCGCGGTCGGCGGCCTGCCGTTCGCGGTGCTCGAAGGGGACCGCGCCCGCCGTGTCGTCGACGCGGTCGAGGCGCGGCTCGTGACCCCGCTCGGCCTCCGCTCGCTCGCCCCCGGCGAGCCCGGCTACACGCCGCGCTACGCGGGCGGTCCGCGCGAGCGCGACGGCGCGTATCATCAGGGCACGGCCTGGCCGTGGCTCATGGGCGGGTTCGTCGAGGCCTGGGTGCGCGTCCGGGGCGGCACGCCGGCGGCGCGCGCCGAGGCGCGCGCGCACTTCCTCGACCCCCTGCTCGCGCACCTCTCCGACGCGGGGCTCGGGCATCTGCCGGAGATCGCCGACGGCGACCCGCCGCACACGCCGCGCGGCTGCCCGTTCCAGGCATGGTCGGTGGGCGAGGCGCTGCGCCTGACACGCCTGCTCGCGTGACGCCATCGAAGGGAACGCGGCTCATGCGACGGCGATCGGATCCGACCTTGTCGTCAGCCCGCCCTGCAGACTATCCTCGCCCATCCGGCCTGCACGGTAAGCTCTCGGGGGCCGGAAGAAGCGCTGAGTCCGCACCATGCGCGGCTGTGGTGCCGGAGGACGGTATGATCGTGGGTGTCGACACACGAGGGTAGAGGGTCTCTCAGCGAAAAATGGAACCCCTCGACGACCTCGATCGCCCCGCGAAGCGCACGTGGCCGGCGGAGGGCGTGAGCCGGGTCCCCTACTGGGTGTACACCGACGCCGAGGTCTACCGGCGCGAGCAGCAGCGGATCTTCCGGGGCGCGAGCTGGAGCTACGTCGCGCTCGCCGCCGAGATCCCGCGCCCGGGTGACTTCAAGCGCTCGACGATCGGCGAGGTCCCGGTGGTCGTCGTCCGCGCGGCCGACGGCCGGGCGAACGTGCTCGTCAACCGCTGCGCGCACCGCGGCGTCCAGTTCTGCACGGAGGCGTACGGAAGCACCAAGAGCTTCATGTGCCCGTACCACCAGTGGACCTATGATCTCGATGGCAACCTCCGCGGCGTCCCCTTCCGGCACGGGGTCAAGGGCGCCGGAGGAATGTCGGCCGACTTCTCGCTCGCCGAGCACGGCCTCGAGCGGCTCGCCGTCGCCGAGCGCCACGGCGTCGTCTTCGCCTCGTTCGAGGGTTGCATGCCGGCGCTCGAGGACTATCTCGGCCAGACCAACCTCGGATGGTTCGACCGGGTCTTCGACGGACGGCAGCTTCGCGTTCTCGGCTACCAGCGGCAGATCGTTCCCGCCAACTGGAAGCTCATGTTCGAGAACATCAAGGACCCGTACCACGCGAGCCTGCTGCACGTGTTCCTGGTGAGCTTCGGCCTCTTCCGCGCCGACATGCCCTCGGCCGTGCAGATGGACGCGAGCGGCCAGCACGCCGTGCTCGTCTCGAGCAAGGGGGAGCAGAAGGCGAGCGAGGCCACGGCCGAGATGAAGTCCTTCCGCAGCGACCTGACGCTCGCGGACCCTCGCCTCCTCGATCCCGTGCGGGAGTTCCCGGGGAGCGCCACCGTGGTGATGCAGACGATCTGGCCGAACCTGATCGTCCAGCAGCAGTCGAACACGCTCGCCACCCGGCAGCTGGTCACGCGCGGGCCCGGCGCGTTCGAGCTTCACTGGACCTTCTTCGGGTACGCCGACGACGACGAGGACATGACCACCCGGCGCCTGCGGCAGGCGAACCTGATGGGGCCCGCGGGGCTGGTCTCCATCGACGACAGCGAGGTCCTGCGCCTCGCCCAGCTCGGCTGCCGGGCGGGCGAGGGGGCGTCGGCCCTCGTCGAGATGGGTGGACGCGACCTCTCCGACAGCGAGCACATCGTGACCGAGGCCGCGATTCGCGCCTTCTACGCGCACTACCGCCGGGTCATGGAGTTATGAGCCCGGGAGGGGCGGTCGAGCGCGCGCGCCTGCGCGATTTCTACGACGACTACGTCGCCTACCTGGACGAGGGCGACTTCGATTCGTGGCTCGATCTGTTCGTGGAGGAGAGCGAGTACCGGGTCGTCTCGCGCGAGAACTTCGAGCGCGGCCTGCCGCTCGCGACGATGCGGTGCGACAGCCGCAGGATGCTCGCCGATCGCATCCACACCATCCGCAGGACGCAGACCTTCGCGCCGCGGGCGCTGCGCCGCTTCGTCTCGGGCATCCGGCCCCAGCGCGAGAGCGACTCGGGGCTGGAGGTCCGTGCCAGCTTCCTGGTCGCCGAGTCGCTCGGCGACGAGCCGACCCGCGTCCACCTGGCCGGCCGCTACGTGGACCTCGTCGTGTCCGTCGACGGAGCGCTCAAGTTCCGGCGCAAGGTCGCGGTCTACGACGCGCCGATCATCCCCATTTCGCTGATCTACCCGGTTTGACGATGGCGTCGCGCACGGCCGCCTCGACGGCGGAGGACCCGCTCTGGCTCACCGAGGCGGAGGTCGCGAGCCTGGTGAGCCTTCCCGGGGCGATCGCGGCCGTCGAGCGCTGGCTCGCGCTCGAGGCCTCGGGGAGCGCGCAGACCATGGAGAAGACCCACGTCGTGTGGGGCTAGGGACACAGCCTGCACGCGCTCGGCGGCGAGGCGGCGAGCGCGGGATTCGTCGGCACCAAGACCTGGGCCCACACCGCCGGCGGCGCGACCCCGCTCCTCATCCTCTGGGACAGCGGCTCGGGGCGTCTCAAGGCGGTGATCGAGGCGTTCGTCCTCGGGCAGCTCCGCACCGGCGCGGTCTCGGGCGTGGCCACGCGCTGGCTGGCGCGGAGCGACGCCGCGGAGCTCGCGCTCATCGGCACCGGCAAGCAGGCCCTGCCGCAGGTGGCCGCCGTCGCCGCGGTGCGTCCCCTCTCCCGCGTGCGCGTGTTCAGCCCGACGGCGGAGCGTCGAGCCGCGTTCGTCGCACGCCTGGCCGCCTCCGGCTTCGCCTTTCGGGTCACCGAGGCGCGCTCGGTCTTTGAGGCGGTCGAGGGGTGCCCGATCATCACGACCGCGACCCGGGCCCGCGAGCCGCTGCTCGACGCCGCCATGGTCGCCGCGGGCGCCCACGTGAACGCGATCGGCGCGATCACGCCCGAGCGCCGGGAGCTCTCGAGCGACCTCGTGCGACGCTGCTCGCTGGTCGTCGCCGACAGCCCTTCGGCGGCCCGCCGGCTCGCCGCCGAGCTCGGCGACGCGACCGAGATCACGCCGCTGTCCCGTATCGTGGCCGCGCGGCGCAGCCGGCCGCCCGAGGCGGACGTCACCCTCTTCAAGGCGATGGGCATCGGTCTCGCCGACCTCGCGGTCGCGGTCGAGGTGCTCGGCCGCGCGGCCGCACGAGGCATCGGCCGCCGCCTTCCGCACCCGGCGCAGGCTCTGCCCCGGCTGCACGGAGGATCGTGATGGCGAAGCCCTTCTTCCAGGACGTGTCCGGCCAGACCGCCCCGGAGCCCGAGCTCTGGGAGCCGGTGATCTTCACGCAGGAGGAGATCGACGCCGAGGCCGAGCGCCTCGCGTCACTGCCGCGCCCCGCCAACGGCCGGCGCGAATCGCTCTTCGTTCATCCACGCTCGACGGAGCCCGGCCTCGGCCTCTTGCCGGGAATCCGCGTGACGCTCTCGGTCCTCAGGCCCGGCGAGCGCACCGAGCCCGTCCGCCGGAACTCGACCGAGGTCGAGTTCTGCATCCGCGGCGGCGGCTCGGCGGTCGTCGGCCGAAAGCGCATCGCCTTCTCGCAGTACGACGTCTGGAATCATCCCTCCTGGCACGCCGCCTGGCAGGTGAACGACGCCGACGAGCTGCAGGTGCGGCTCACCTACTCGAACGCGCCCCTGCTCGAGAAGATGAACGTCCACCTGGTCGAGGAGAGCCCTCGCGAGGACGCGATCGCCGCCGGAGCCGAGCCATCGCCGGGCGATGCGCCGCGACGGGGCGCCTCCGGCGCCGTCCCGCTCGCCGGCGAGGGCGCGATGCTCATGCCCTACGAGACGCTCATCAACCCGCCGCCCGTCGATTCGCGGGCGCTGCACTGGCCCTGGCGGAGCGTCAAGGCGCACCTCGACCAGCTCGACGCGCTCGGGGCCGACTACGTAGGCCGGCGGCTCTATCTCCTCTACAACCCGGCGACCGGCCGCACCAACGGTACGACCCCGAGCTTCTTCGCTACCATCACCGTCCGCCCGCCGGGAATCGTCGACCGGCCGCACCGCCACGTGTCGGCGGCGATCAACTACTACTTCCGCGGCCGCGGCTGGAGCGTCGTCGACCGCAGGCGCTACGAGTGGAAGGCGGGCGACCTGATGCTCAGCGCCCCGGGCTGGGCGGTGCACCACCACGCCTCGAGCGACGACGACGCCGTCTACGAGCTCACCGTCCAGGACCAGCCGCTCAACATCGCGATGGAATCGTTGCTCTGGCAGGAGGACCTGACGCGGCCCCCGCGCGTCCTCGGCGCCGAGGCCGGGTTCGCCACCAATCGCTCGCAGGTCGAGTGAGGCCGCTCGCTCGAGAGACGGAGGGCAACCTGATCGCACTCCCCGCTCAGTTCCTGCGCGGCTCCTATCCGCCGCTCGTCACGCCGTTCCGTGGCGACCGGGTCGACTGCGACGCCTACGCCTCGCTCGTCGACTTCCAGGTGAGGGAGGGCAGCCACGGCATCGTCGTGAACGGCACGACCGCCGAGCCGAGCCTGCTCAGCGTGGCGGAGCGAAAGCGCCTGTGCGAGGTCGCGCTCCAGGCGGCCGCGCGACGTCTGCCGGTCGTGGTGGCCACCGGCAGCCAGTCGCATGCCGAGACGGTCGAGCTCACCGAGCACGCCGCTGCGGTCGGCGCCGACGCGCTCCTGGTCGTCACTCCCTATTACGTCCGCCCGCCGCAGCGCGGTCTGGTCGAATACTTCGCCGATCTTGCACGGCGCAGCCCGCTGCCGTTCCTCCTCTACCACATCCCCGGCCGGGCGGCCGTAGCGGTCACGCTCGACACCTTGAGCGCGCTCGCCGAGCGCGCTCCCACCTTCGTCGGCTTCAAGCACGCCGCCGACGACCTGGGCCTCGTCACCGAGGCGCTCGCGCGCTTCGGCAGCGAGCTGCGCGTGATGGCCGGCCTCGAGGAGCTCTCCTTCCCGATGCTCGCCCTCGGCGCCGCCGGCCTGATCAACGCGGTCGGCAACCTCGCCCCGCGCAAGGTCGCCGCGCTCTACCGCGCGGTCGCGGAGGGGAAGCTCGCCGAGGCACGACGCCTCCACTTCGATCTCTTCGAGCTCAACCGCGCCGTCTTCCTCGATACGAACCCGATCCCGATCAAGTACATGATGAAGCGGATGGGGCTCCTCGCCGAGAACGCGCACCGACTCCCGATGATGCCGGCGGCTCCCGAGCTCGCCTCTCGCCTCGACGGGGTCCTCGAGCGGGCCGGACTACTCTGAGAACCGTCAACGGCTTCCGGTCGCGGCGAGCTCGCGCGCGGGGGACGGCGCGGGCAGCGCCCGCGCGCGGGCGGCGCTCGGTCAGGACCCGGACCGCTTCTCCCCACTTCTCGTGAGGGACGCCGACGACCGCGCGGTCAATCGGGTTCTGGAGCCCGAGCGTCAGTCCTTCAGCCAGCGCTGCAGCTCTTCGGGGCTCCGCGCGGCGGCGAGGGCCGTCTCGCGGGTGATGCGGCCCGCGCGCACGAGATCGACGAGGGATCGTTCGAGGGGGATCATGCCCTCGTCCTGGCCGAGTTGAATTTGTGTGGCGAGCTGATGCGTCTTGCTCTCGCGGATCTGGGCGGCGATCGCGTAGCTCGCGCGGAGAACCTCGACCGCGGGCACGCGTCCGCCGGGCTCCGTCGACGGTAGAAGCCGCTGCGTCACGACGGCGCGCAGGACCGAGGCGAGCTGAGTGCGCACCTGCGCCTGTTGCGCGTCCGGGAAGACGTCGATGATGCGGTCGATGGCCATGGCGCCGGCGCCGCTGTGGAGAGTCGAGAGGACGAGGTGGCCGGTCTCGGCGGCGGTCAGCGCGAGCGAGATGGTCTCGAGGTCGCGCATCTCGCCCACCAGAATGACGTCGGGACTTTCGCGCAGAGCTGCACGCAGACCCGAGCTGAAGCTCTCCACGTGGGCGCCCACCTCCCGCTGGTGGATGAGGCTGCGCTGCGGCGTGTGCAGGTACTCGATGGGATCTTCGAGGGTGATCACGTGGACGGCCCGCGTTCGGTTGATCTCGCCGACGAGCGCGGCGAGCGTCGTCGACTTGCCCGAGCCGGCCGGTCCGTTGAGGAGCACCATTCCGTCGAGCAGGGCACCCAGCGCAGCGAGCGAGCGCGGAAGCCCCAGCTCCTCCAACGTGGGAATGCGGTCGCGAATGGGGCGGAGCGTCAGGCAAAGGCCGGCCTGGTGCCGAAAGAGATTGGTGCGGAACCGACGCGGCTCCTCCGCGGTGTCGAGTGTACAGGCAAGATCGGCGCTGCCGGTCTCATCGAACCGCGCGCGGGTTTCGGACGTCATGTGGGCGGCGAGGAAGGTCTCGATGTCCTGCGCCGTCGTGACGGGTCCGTCCTCGCTTTCGAGCTGGCCGGCGAAGCGCAGCCGTGGCGAGCGCCCTTCCGAGAGGACGATGTCCGAGGCGCCGCGGTCGAGCGCCTCGACGACGAGCGATTCGAGGCTGGCGGGTCGGCGCACCGCCGCCGACGTCGCACGCGCCGCGAGCGCGCCGCCCACGACGAACCGGAGGACCGTCCGCTCGCCGGTCGATTGCGCCGTGACGTTGAAGGACTTGTTGTTTCGGTTGGACCTGTAGACGAGCTCGACGGTGGCTTGCGCGCGCAGACGCTCCCGTTGCTCGGGGTCGAGGACCTCGTCGATGAGCGCGTCGAACAGCGCCGGCGCCAGCGCCGGCATGCTGAGAGGACGCGTGGCGCCGCCCACGAGCAGGGCTGGCACTTCGCCGGTCACCAATACGAGCCCGCTCGCCTTCTGAATCTCGATGAGGGCGAGCAACCCGTCGATGGCCGCCATGGACGGTCATCATGGACGACCGGGAGCCTCCACGCCAAGGGGCGGGATCAGGCGAGCTATTCGAGCGCAAGCGCGCGGACGCTCCGTCACGGCCGCGAAGCAGAGTAGTGGAATAAGCAAGCTCCCCTCGATGATCTGCCCGAGCTGCGGCGTCGAGATGAATCACCACGCGGTGCGCCGCCCCGGCAAGGCCTACGGAGTGACCCGCCGGACCGAGTAGGTCAGCGTATAGTTGCCCGACGGCGGGCGGAGCGTGTGGTCGCCGACCGCAGCGGAGGCCGAGGCGAACTGGTCGATCGCGTCACCGGGGTTGTCGTTGTCGTCGGAGATCTCCGCCGTGTCGGGGCACGGATTGATCTTCGGCAGGTCGCACTCGCGCCCGTGCACGAAGACGCGCACCCCCTTGCGGGCCGGCACGAAGATGTCGACGGTGCGGTTGAGCGCGAAGCGCTGGCCGTCGTTGACCGCGCCCAGGCCGGGCGCCCAGTCGTTCAGGAACTTCCAGAAGCCGTTGAGGTCGAGGTAGAGGTTGTACTCGCCGGGCGGGACGCCGGTCTGGGTGCCGCGCGCAGGGTTCGGATCGAGCGAGTGGATGACCGTCAGCGTCTTGAACGTCACCTGGAGATGGACCGGCGGCTTGGCGGTCCCTTGCCAGCGGACGAAGAAGCTCTTGGCGTAGCGGAGGGGCGCGCCGCTGTCGGGGAACCCATGGAACGGGATCGTCACGTTGATCCCGTCCTGCAGGACCTGGACCTGCTCCTGCGGGCCGTTACTCCCCATGTCGACCACCCGGAACCCCAGCGTCGCGCTCTGCGTGGGTTTGGGCGGCGCGGGCACGAAAAACGTGTAGTTGCGGTCGTTGATGGTCTGGTGGCGTTTCGTCGGGTCGTTCAGGCAGGCGCTGTAATCGGGCCCATAGGTCGTCGAACCGGCGGGCGGCGGATGCTCGAGGGCGCACTGCTCCTCGGCATGCGCGATCGTGCCGTCGTTGGAGATGTAGACGTCGCTCTCCGTCTCCGTGACCTGCGGCAGGTAAGGGTTCGCGCGCGTCACGATCATCGCCTGCATCGGATGGAACTCGGTGCTCTCACCGGGCACGTTCGTCGAGAACGGCGTCTCGCCGCTGCCCGGCAGGAAGTAGTCCGGGTCCGTGAAGCTCTGGCCCCAGTGGCCGCAGTCCCAGATCCACGACCCGAAGAGCTTGACCCTGTCGCCTTCGGTTGGCCAGACGAAGGTCGGGACCGAGCCGGTCTCCCACTCGACGTGCAGCCGCCCCGTTTCCTCGCCGGCGCCGGCGAAGTTGCCGGTCCCGAGCAGGGACTGATATTGCGGGTCGACATCGACGTTCGAGTTGAGGTCGTACCAGTCGTGGCCTTGCGGCAGGTCGGCGCCGGCGGTGTGGGTGGAGCGCGCCGTTCCCTCCACCACCTTCGCGCTCGGGTCCTTGAAGACGAAGACCCACTCGGGTGACGTGAAGGTGAGCAGCCCCTCGGGATTGCGCTGGCATCCGTCCTCGAGGGGCTGCGTCGTCGAATCGGGCCCCGCGGCGAGCGCCGGCCAGGACGCGACCATCAGGGCGAGCGAGGCCTGCAAAAGCGCATGGGCAGCACGAAACGCCCCGCGCGTTCCTGCGTCGGCCTCGTGGCTCACGATCCGACCTCCGAGCGAGACTGTACTCGCTGCGCGCGAGCTTGGCTAGCCGGGCGGCGCCGTCGTTATTACGCACGGATCTAGTGGCCGGGAGCGTGACCGTGGAGGTCGTCAGCGGCAGGGTGATTCCGGGAACCGTGACGGCGGACAGGGCGCCGATCTCCGCCCCCGCCGCCACGGAATCCGGAAGGGACCCGTTGGTCAATCCCTTGTGACGGAGAGCGCGAGACGGGATGACCTGGTCGCCCTAGCTAGCATAGGTAGGCGGGGCTCTCCGCCTGACACGTCTCCTCGCCCGACGGCATCCAAGGGCGCGAGGAGGATGACCATGCGCGAGCTGATCGCCGCAACTGCGCTGGCCGTGCTGATGTTCGCGCTCGCGAACAGCGGCCACGCGGCCGGCACGCACACCCACACGAGCAAACCCTTCGCGGGCGTCAAGGCGAACACGGGGACGGTCACGCACTCGAAGGAGGGGAGCCGGAGCGTGCTTACGCTCTCGGACGACTTCAAGGTGCCCGACACCCCCGATCCGCACTGGCAGGTGGTGGACTCCAAGGGGAGGACGTACCTGCTCCAGCGCCTCCCGGTGAAGGGTGACAAGGTGAACCGCTTGATCGTCGTCCCCGCCTACGTGCCCGACGTCGCCAAGGTGCAGATCTGGTGCGCCTTCGCCGAGACGCTGCTCGGCGAGGCCGCGTTCGAGAAGCCGGTCAAGTAGGGAGGGACACCGATGACATCCGTTCAACGAGGCGTCCTCGCCGCCGCCGTGCTGTTCGGCGCCGCCACCTGGAGCGCGGCGCAGGTCGCGGACAAGAAGGTCCTCACGCTCGAAGGCGCGAAGAAGGCCGCGGCCGCAGCCGCCGCCGACGCCAGGGCGCACGGCGAGGGCAGCGCGATCGCGGTCGTGGACGATGGCGGCAACCTCATCTACCTGGAGCGGCTCGACAACACTTTCGCCGCCGGCGCGCGCATCTCGATCGGCAAGGCGCGCACCGCGGCGCTCTTCAAGAAGCCGACCGCGGCCTTCGAGGAGATCATCCGGGGCGGCCGCACGCCGATGATCGCGCTCGAGGACTTCACGCCGCTCCAGGGCGGTGTGCCGATCGAGGTCGACGGCAAGGTGGTGGGCGCAATCGGCGTCAGCGGCGCCGCCAACCAGCAGCGCGACGAAGAGGTCGCCAAGGCCGGTGCGGTCGCGCTCAGGTGAAGGGAGGGAGCCGATGCACGTTCGATCGACGATCCTCGCACTGCTCCTCGCGAGCGCCGCGCCGGTGCTCGGCGCGGACGTGACGTACTTCCCGGCCGACAGGGTCGCGGCGGCCTTCGCCAAGGGCGCCGTCCTCTTCGACGGGCAGGGCCGGAACTACATGGTGCACGCGAGCCGGCGCGAGGCCGCGGGGCAGGCCGAGGTGCACACCAGGGACACGGACATCATCTACGTGCTCGCGGGGTCGACGACGTTCGTCACGGGCGGCACGGTGGTGGACGGCAGGACCACGGCGCCCGACGAGATCCGCGGCGCGGCGATCGAGGACGGCGAGAGCCGCCGCCTCTCCAAGGGCGACGTGATCATCGTCCCGAACGGTACCCCGCACTGGTTCAAGGCGGTCGAGGGACCGGTGCTCTACTACGTGGTCAAGGTCCGCTGACGCCGATGCGCGCCACTCCGCTGCTCGTCCTCCTCGCGCTCGCGGGCCCGGCCGCCGCGCTCCCGACGACGCTGGTCCGCCCCTTCGGCCGCCCCGACGCGCTCGTCGACCTCCGCAGCGCGGAGGGTGTGCGGCTGGTGAAGGGGCAGTGGCGCTACAGCGACGTGAAGATCGTCGAGGTCGACGCCCAGGGCCCGGGGCCCGACCTGAAACCCTCCGGGGCGCCGATCCGGACTTACGACTACGCGCCCAAGGCCGGCGCGGCCGACTTCGACGACTCGGGGTGGGAGGCGATCGAGCCGACCACGCTCGACACCCGCCGCTCGACGGGGAAGGTGTGCTTCAACTGGTACCGCATCAAGCTGACCGTCCCCGAGCGCATCGGCAGCTTCGACCCGAGCGGCTCGACGGTCGTGTTCGAGATCGTCATCGACGACTACGCCGAGGTGTGGGTGGACGGAAAGGTGACGCCCGTCCTCGGCCAGACCGGGGGCGCGGTGGTGGCCGGCTTCAACGCACCGAACCGCGTCGTCATCGGCCGCAACGTGAAGCCGGGACAGCAGATCCAGCTCGCCGTCTTCGGCATGAACGGCCCGGTCTCCGCGAGCCCGCAGAACTTCATCTGGGTCAAGTCTGCCACCCTCGACTTCTACAAGGCGCCTGAGCCCGGGGAGAACGTGGGCGAGGTGGTGCGCCTCGATCCGGCGCTCGACGAGATCGTGCCCACGCCCGCGCGTGTCGAGAAGCTCGCCGGCGGCTTCCTCTTCACCGAGGGGCCGGTCTGGGTGCGCGACGGCGGCTACCTCCTCTTCAGCGACCCCAACGACAACCGTATCTACCGCTGGACGCCCGACGGCGACCTCTCGGTCTACCGGACGAAGAGCGGCTACACCGGGGCCAACATCGCCGAGTACGGGCAGCCCGGCTCGAACGGCCTCGCGCTCGACCGCGAGGGGCGGCTCACCATCGACGAGCACGGCAACCGGCGCGTCACCCGCCTCGAGAAGAACGGCCAGCTCACGGTGCTGGCCGAACGCTACGAGGGCAAGCGTCTCAACAGCCCGAACGACCTGGTCTACAAGTCGGACGGCGCCCTCTACTTCACCGATCCACCCTTCGGGCTGCCGAAGTTCTTCGACGATCCGCGGAAGGAGCTGCCCTACAGCGGCGTATTCCGCGTCGCCGACGGCAAGGTCCGGCTCCTCACCACGGATTTGACGGGTCCGAACGGGCTCGCCTTCTCGCCGGACGAGAAGTTCTTCTACGTCGACGACTGGGACGTGAAGAAGAAGGTCGTCATGCGCTACCGGGTGGAGGCGGACGGCACGCTCTCGCACGGCGAGGTCTTCTTCGACATGACGAGCGAGCCGGGCGAGCAGGCGCTCGACGGCATGAAGGTCGACCAGCAGGGCAACCTCTACGTCTCCGGGCCGGGCGGGGTGTGGATCATCTCGCCGGCGGCGAAGCACCTGGGAACCATCAAGGCGCCGGAGCTGCCCGCCAACTTCGCCTGGGGCGACGAGGACGGCAGGGCGCTCTACATGACCGCGCGCACGGGGCTGTATCGCATTCGCCTCAAGATTCCGGGCATTCGCCCGTGAAGGAGGATGGAGTCATGGCGATTGGAGTCATGCACACGCAGAGCAGCACCGTCCAGGAAACGGCCACGCTGGAGGTGGTGGGGCAGGGCCTCGTCCGCTACGGCCTCGTCCTGGTCGTCGGCTGGATCGGCGCGATGAAGTTCACGGGGTACGAGGCGGCCGGCATCCAGCCGCTGGTGGCCAAGAGCCCGCTCATGAGCTGGATGTACGGCTTCCTCAGCGTCCAGGGGTTCTCGAATCTCCTCGGAACGGTCGAGATCGCGGTCGCCGCGATGATCGCGCTCCGGCCGGTGTCTCCGCGGATCGCGGCGGTGGGGAGCGGGATGGCGGTGATGATGTTCCTCACCACGCTCAGCTTCCTCTTCTCCACGCCCGGCTGGGAGGCGAGCCTGGAAGGCTTCCCCGCGCTCTCGGTCGTGCCCGGGCAGTTCCTGCTGAAGGACGTGGTGCTGCTCGGCGCGGCCGGGTGGTCGCTCGGGGAGGCGCTCACCGCCGAGGGCGCCTGATGCCCCTCGCGCCCGTCAACGGCACCGAGCTCTTCTACCTCGAGGTGGGGACGGGCGTGCCGTGCCTCGTCATGCACGGCGGGCTCGGCGTCGATCACACCCAGTTCCGCGACGGGCTCGACCCGCTCGGCGACGCGCTCCGCCTCGTCTATTACGATCATCGCGGCAACGGCCGCTCCGGCCGGCCGCCCATCGAGACGCTCACGCTCGCGCAGCTCGCCGACGATGCAGATGCCCTGCGAGCTCATCTCGGGTGCGAGAAGGTCGCGGTGCTGGGCCACTCGTACGGCGGCTGCCTCGCGCTCCAGTACGCGCTGCGCCATTCCCGCCACCTGAGCCATCTCCTGCTGGTCGGCACCACCGCGGCGTGGGACTACACCGACGAGATCATCGTGGAGCTGCAGCGACGGGCCCCCGGCGCAGAGGTTCTCAGCGCCTTCCTCGACGTCCCGGCGGACGACGCCACCTTCGCGCGGAACCAGGAGCTGGTGGCCGCCAGCCTCGGCCTTCGCGCCTTCGATCCCGCGCGCGCGAAGCGGCTCTTCAGGGAGACCCGCTGGAGCCCGTCGGCCAACGCGCGCAGCCGGGAGCTCATGGCGGACTGCGACGTGGTGTCGCGCCTAGGCGAGATCGACGTGCCCACGCTCATCCTGACCGGCCGGCACGACTTCTTCTGCCCGCCGTCGCAGGCGGAGCGGATGCGGCAGGGAATCCGGGGCTCGGAGCTGGTCGTCTTCGAGCAGAGCGGGCACTATCCCTTCGTCGAGGAGTCCGAGGCGTTCCGGCACGCGCTGCGCGGCTGGCTCGCGGGCCTGCAGTGAAAATCCCGTCCGGCAGGCTCCGATCACCGCTCCGCCATCACGAGCCGCACCGCACGGACCCCAAAGCTGTCGGCGCTCGTGCCGCCGCTGCAGTTGACCCAACCGAAATCCTCGGACCAGGCCTGCGTCGCTCGCGCCCGTCGTAGACGACCAGCAGGGGGCGGCCTGTGGGTCGGTCCCTCAACTGCTCGCCAGCGCCGCGGGGGGTGGCTTGAGGGTACACGCTGGACTATCGTCCGGCGCTCACGAGAGGAGGATCGCATGAAGCACGACGATGTCATCCGGCTGTTCGCCAAGACCCTGCAGAACCTCGAGCATTGGATGGACAAGGCCACCGCATACGCGAAGGCCAAATCCTTCGACGTCGAGGTGCTCGCCCAGGCCCGCCTGGCGCCGGATCAGTACCCCTTCGTCCGCCAGGTGCAGTCCGCCTGCGACCAGGCGAAGTACGCGGCCGCGTACCTCGCCGGCAGGCAGCCGCCGTCCCACCCGGACACCGAGCAGACCTTCGCCGAGCTCCGGCAACGCGTTCAGAAGTGCCTCGCCTTCCTCGAGAGCGTCCAGGCGAAGGACTTGGCCGGAGCCGAGGAGCGGAAGGTGTCTCCGCCTTGGCTTGGCGGGAAGTGGCTCCGCGGCGACGACTACCTGGTGCACATCGCGCTACCGAACTTCTTCTTTCACGCGACGACGGCGTACGCGATCCTCCGCCACAACGGCGTCGACCTCGGCAAGATGGAGTACATCGGCTCGATTCCGACGAAGGAAGGCTGAGGCCGGGGCAGCCGCCGCCCGCTTGAACCCGGCCGGCGATCGTCGTAGCTCCTGCGCGAGGGAACCGTGAGCCGTCAGGCGGGCGACGACCCGCGGGCTGTCGCACGCTGCGCGGCCTGCGGGCGGGAGAAGCCTCCCGGCTCGAGGCTCCGTCGCCGCGATGGGAGCGCCGCTCCGTGCGAAGCAGGCCGCCGGGGAGCTCGCGTGAGCCGCTCAGCGCTTCTTGCCCTGAGCGGGTGGCCGCCGCCGCTCCGTCCGTTCGGTGCGGGCCCGTGCCGAAAGCTGCCGGAATCGAGGGACCGATTCCTCCCTACGCTTCCACGCATCCCGACTCGAGCCGTGGAGCGCTCGTGGGCGCCATGAGCGGCTCCTCGCTCCGCTGCTCGAGCTGCGGCTTCGAGAACGCGCCGGGCGTCAAGTTCTGCGGTGAGTGCGGGCGCCGGCTCGCGCTCGTCTCTTCCGGGCAGCCCGATCCGCGCGCGTACACCCCGAGACACCTCGCCGAGAAGATCCTCCGCGCACGCCACGCGCTCGAAGGCGAGCGCAAGCAGGTGACGGTGCTCTTCGCCGACGTGAAGGGCTCGATGGAGCTGGCGGAGCAGCTCGATCCCGAAGAGTGGCACCGGATCATGGACCGCTTCTTCCAGCTGCTGACCGAGGGCGTGCACCGCTTCGAGGGCACGGTGAACCAGTACACCGGCGACGGTATCATGGCGCTCTTCGGGGCGCCGATCGCGCACGAGGACCACGCCCAGCGCGCGTGCTGGGCGGCGCTCCATCTCCGTGACGAGGTCCGAGGCTACGCGGACGAGCTGCGGACCGCGCGCGGCGTCGGCTTCGCCGTCCGCATGGGCCTCAACTCGGGCGAGGTGGTGGTCGGCAAGATCGGCGACGACCTCCGCATGGACTACACGGCGCAGGGCCACGCGGTGGGGCTCGCGCAGCGGATGGAGCAGCTGGCCGAGCCCGGCAGGCCCCTCCTGACCGAGAACACCGCGAAGCTGGTCGCGGGGTTCTTCACCCTGCGCGACCTCGGGCCGTCGCGCGTGAAGGGCGCGAGCGAGCCGCTGCGGCTCTACGAGCTGGAGGGTCCGGGCCGGCTGCGGACCCGCTTCGACGTCTCCCGCACGCGCGGCCTCTCGCGCTTCGTCGGACGCGCGGTCGAGATGGCCGCGCTCGAGGCGGCCCTCGAGCGCGCGCTCGGGGGCAGCTGGCAGGCGGTCGCCGTCGTGGCCGAGCCCGGGGTGGGCAAGAGCCGGCTCTGCCACGAGTTCGCCGAACGCTGCCGCGCCCGCGGCATCGGCGTCGTCGAGGCCCACGCGGTCGCGCACGGGAAGAACATCCCCCTCTTGCCGTGGATGGAGCTCGTGCGGAACGCGTTCGGCATCACGAAGCAGGACGGCGACGACACGGCCCGCCAGAAGATCGCGGGCCGGTTGCTGCTGCCCGCCCCCGGCCTGCACGACGCCCTCCCGGTGATGTTCGACTTCCTCGGCGTCCCCGACCCCGCGCGACCCGCGCCGCGCCTGACGCCCGAGGCGATGCAGCGCGAGCTGGTCGGCATCGTGAGCCGCTTCCAGCGCGACCGGGCTCGTCGCGGAGAGCTGTCGGTGTACCTCCTGGAGGATCTCCACTGGCTCGACCGCGCCAGCGAGGCGCTGTTCGCCGCGACGCACGAGCTGCTCAAGGAGACACCGACCCTCCTCGTGTTCACCTTCCGGCCCGAGTACGACGGGCTGTGGCTCGAGAAGTCGAGCTACCGGCAGCTTGCGCTACAGCCGCTCGGCGCCGGCGCGTTCGCCGAGCTGCTGCGCGATCTCCTCGGCACCGATCCGTCCGTCATGGCCCTGGCGGACCGCATCCGCGAGCGCACGGGCGGCAACCCGTTCTTCATCGAGGAGGTGGTGCAGGCGCTGGTCGAGGCGGGAAGTCTGACCGGCTCGAAGGGGGCCTACCGCCTCGTGCGGCCCGTGGAGGAGCTCGCGATCCCGCCGACCGTGCACGCCGTGCTGGCAGCGCGCATCGATCGGCTGCCGGAGCGGGAGAAGGCGGTGCTCCAGACGGCCGCCGTGATCGGCCGGGAGCTGCCCGAGCCGCTGCTCGGGCGGGTCGCCGAGCTGCCGCCGACCGAGCTCGCTGCCGCCGTGCAGTCTCTCATGGCGGCCGAGTTCCTGTACGAGGCGGCGCCGTATCCGGAGGTCGAGTACGCCTTCAAGCACCCGCTGACGCAGGAGGTCGCCTATCGGTCGCAGCTGGGCGAGCGCCGGGCGCGCGTGCACGCGACGCTGGCGCGCGCCCTCGAGGAGCTCCATCGGGACAAGCTCGACGAGCGCGCCGGCCTCCTCGCCTACCACTGGGAGCGGGCCGGCGAGGCGCGGCTCGCGGCCGAGTGGCACCGGCGTGCGGCCGACTGGATCGGGTCGCGCAACCGGTCCGAGCGGGTGCATCACTGGCGGCAGGTCCGGACGCTCCTCGCCGGCGTGCCCGAGTCGCCGGAGACCCTCGCGCTCGGCGTCCTGGCGCGGCGGAACATCATCTACGGCTCGTACACCCTCGGGTCGTGGGAGGACGACGCACCGGCCGTGTTCGCGGAGGGCATGGCGCTCGCCGAACGGCTCGAGGATGCGAGCCCTCGTGTCCGTCTCCTCAGCAGCTACGGCGTCGCCAGGCTCGCGCTGGGCGAGATGGACGAGGGCATGTCCCATCTGCGTGAGAGCCTTCGCCTGGCCGAGGAGTCGGGCAGCGGCTTTCTCCGCTTCATCGCTCGCCTGCCGCTCGTCGCCGCCCTCCACGCGACCGGGCCGCTCGGCGAAGCCCTGGCGCTCAGCGAGGAGGCCGAGGCGCTCGGCCGGGGCGCCCCGGAGCTGGACGCGGAGGTCGGGGCCAGCCCCCTCGGGCTCCTGCTGGCGCATCGTACCTCCGTCCTCGTGCATCTCGGCCGCTTCGAGGAGGCGGAACGCGCCGCGCGGCCGGCGATGGACGTCGCGCGAGCGCGCACCGACCGCGAGTCCCTGTGCATCGTTCTGAACGCCCTCAGCCTGCTCGGCCTCATGACCGGCGACGGCGAGCGGGCGCTGCAGCAGGCGCGGCAGGCCGTCGAGCATGCCGAAGCGGTCGGAACCGCTCTCTCGCGAACGCTCGCCCTCGGCGCGCTCGGCCGCGCGCAGCTCGGCGCTCGCCGGTGGAGCGACGCGGCGGGGACCCTCGGCGCCACCCTCGCCCTGATGCGCGAGCGGCGGACGGTGCTCTTCATGGAAATGGTCACGCTGGCGATGCTGGCCGAGGCGTGCGTCGGCTTGGGAGACCGCGCCCGCGCGCGTGAGACGATGTCGCTCGCGCTCGAGGTCGGCCGGCGGCGACGTGCGCCGGTCTACGCCATCCGCGCGCTCGTCGCCTGCGCGCGGGTGCTCCTCGCGCTCGACGGCGCCCAGGGCGCCGCGGAGGTGGACGCGATGCTGCGCGAGGCCGCCGCGCTCGTGACCATGACCGAGGCGCGCGCATACGCGCCGTTCATCCATGCCACGCGCGCGCGCCTGGCGCTGTTCACGGGCGATGAAGCCGTGCGCCAGCGGGAGCTGCGCGAGGCGCAGCGGCTGTTCGCGGAGCTGCGTGCCCCCCTGCGCGCCGCGCACGTCGAGCGGGACCTCGGCCTGTGACGAGGACCATGTTCTGAGACGCCGCGCGGCGTGGTAGACACGCTCGCATGGACCACGTCCGTCTCGGCCAGAGCGGGCTCCGGGTCAGCCGGCTCTGCCTCGGCACCATGAACTTCGGCCCACTCACCAGCGAGAGCGACAGCTTCGCCATCATGGACCGCGCGCTCGAGCTCGGGATCGTCTTCTTCGACACGGCCGACGTGTACGGCTGGCGCACGGGCGAGGGCGTCACCGAGCAGATCATCGGCCGCTGGCTCGCGCAGGGCGGTGGCCGGCGCGAGCGGATCGTCCTCGCGACCAAGGTCTACGGGCGGATGGGCCCGGGTCCGAACGACGGGCGCCTCTCCGCCTATCACATCCGCCAGGCGTGCGAGGGCAGCCTGCGCCGCCTGCGCACGGACCACATCGACCTCTACCAGATGCACCACATCGACCGGGACACGCCGTGGGACGAGGTCTGGCAGGCGATGGAGGTGCTCGTCCAGCAGGGGAAGGTGCTCTACGTCGGGAGCAGCAACTTCGCCGGCTGGCAGATCGCGCAGGCGAGCGCCACGGCCGCGGCGCGCAACTTCCTGGGTCTGGTGTCGGAGCAGAGCGTCTACAGCCTGGTGGCGCGCACGGTCGAGCTCGAGGTCATCCCTGCCTGCCGCGCGCACGGGATCGGGCTCGTTCCGTACAGCCCGCTCGCGGGAGGGCTCCTGGGCGGGGCCCTGGAGAAGGCGGCTGAGGGCCGGCGCGCGAGCGAGCGGCAGCAGCGCCTGCTCGAGCGCCACCGCGACCGGGTGGCGGCCTACGAGGCGCTCTGTCGCGAGCTGGGCCAGCCTCCCGCCCAGGTGGCGCTGGCATGGGTGCTGCACAACCCGGCCGTCACGGCGCCCATCGTCGGGCCGCGCACCCTGGAGCAGCTCGACGCGAGCCTCGGCGCACTCGAGCTCCGGCTCTCCGAGGACGCGCCCGCGAAGCTCGACCGCATCTTCCCGGGCCCGGGCGGCGAGGCGCCCGAAGCGTACGCCTGGTGACGCGCGGTCCCCCCGCTTGCATCAAGTTCCATTTTGGAACTATAGAGGCGCGTGCGCTGGAGCGAGGTCGGTAAGCTCGACTGCACGATCGCGCGGACGCTCTCCGTGATCGGCGACCGCTGGACGCTCCTCGTCCTGCGCGATGCGTTCCTCGGCACGCGCCGCTTCGAGGCGTTCCAGGCGAGCCTCGGCATCACCCGCCACCGCCTCGCCGATCGGCTCGCGAAGCTCGTGAAGCACGGCGTGCTCCGGCGCGAGCGCTACCAGGACCGGCCGCGGCGCTTCGAGTACCGGCTCACGGAGAAGGGGCTCGACCTCTACCCCGTCGTCGTGAGCATCGCCGGATGGGGCGACCGGCACATGGCGGGCCCGAAGGGGCCGCCCGTCGAGCGCGTGCACCGCCGCTGCGGGCACGTGGCGACGCTCCACCTCACCTGCGAGCATTGCGGCGAGCCCGTGACCGCACGCGACATGCAGGCGCGCCCGGGCCCGGCATATCGGACGGAGGACGGACGATGACCGAGAGCGGAACCAACCTTCCCACCGTGTGCGTCCTCTGCAGCCACAACTGCGGGCTGCGCGTCGACGTGGAGGACGGCCGCATCGTGGCCGTGCGGGGCGACGAGACGAATCCCATCACGAAGGGCTACGTCTGCAACAAGGCGTTCGGCATCGCCCACTACGTCGAGCACGGCGACCGCGTGCGCCAGCCGATGCGCCGCGCCCCCGACGGCTCCTTCGAGCCGATCGACTGGACGACGGCGATCGCCGAGATCGCCGCCCGGCTGAACGAGATCCGGCGGCGGCACTCGCCGCGCGCGATCGCGCTGGTCGGCATCGGCGGGCAGGGCAACCACATGGACGCGCCCTACGCGATGGCCTTCCTCCGCGGCACGGGCTCGCGCCGGTGGTTCAACGCCTTCGCGCAGGAGAAGACGCAGCACAGCCTCCTCGACCAGTGGATGTTCGACGCCTCGCCGGCGAGCTTCCTGCACGCCGACACGGCGCGGGCGCGCTTCCTCCTCGTGCTCGGGACGAATCCCAAGATCTCCAACCGCGGCCACAACGCGACCGACACCTTCAAGATGCTCGCCGAGGACCCCGGGCGCACGGTGGTGGTCGTCGATCCGCGCGAGACCGAGACGGCGCGCACCGCGACGCGGCACCTCCGCGTGCGGCCCGGCACCGACGTCTACCTCCTGCTCGCCCTGGCGGCGGTGATCGTGCGCGAGGGGCTCGCCGACGAGGCCTTCGTCGCCGGCCACACGCTCGGGCTCGAGCAGCTCCGCGCCGAGCTGGCGGCGGTCGACGTCGCGCGCATGGCGGCGCGCTGCGGGCTCACCGTGGACGCCGTCCTCGAGACCGCGCGCGGGTTCGCGCGGGCCGAGTCGGCGGCGATCTTCTACGACCTGGGCGTCGAGCAGACCCCCTTCTCCACCCTGGTCTCGTACCTGATCCGCGTGCTCCTCGTGCTCACCGACAACCTCGGCCGGCCGGGCGGCTGCATGTTCCTCGAGTCGTTCCTGCCGCCCCTGCAGGACCCGGCGCGCGTGAAGGAGCCCGAGCGCGCGCTCGCCTCGGGCATCCCGGCCATCCGCGCGCTCGGCAACGGCGGCATGTTCTCGCCCACGCTCGTGCCCGAGGAGGTCCTCCTCGACCATCCCGAGCGCATCCGCGCGCTCGTCGTCGAGGGCTCCAACCCGATCCTCTCCTACTCGGACGCGTCGCGCTGGCGCGAGGCCCGCGAGCGGCTCGATCTCCTGGTGGTGATCGATCCCGCCATGACCGAGACCGCGCGCCTGGCGGACTACGTGCTGCCCACTCCCGTCGGCTACGAGAAGTGGGAGACGTCCGCCTTCCCGCGCGGCGTGCCGGAGATCTACATGCAGATCCGGCCGCCGGTCGTTCCCCCGCCGCCGGACGCCCTGCCCGAGCCCGAGATCTACGTGCGCCTCTGCGAGGCGATGGGGCTCTACGGCACGCCGCCGGCCGAGCTCCACGCGCTCGCGAAGGACGCCCTCACGCCCGAGGGCGCGATGGCGTTCCTCGGCACCGCGCAGGCCGCGGCGCAGGGCGGCGAGAACGAGATGCTCGTCTGGGCGTACCGTGCGCTCGGGCCGCACCTGCCGTCGCCGTCGCTCGCGTCGATGTTCTTCATCGCGCACCTGAACGCCATGTTCCGCACGGAGAACGTGGTGCGGACCCTCGGGCCGGACTGGGAAGGGAAGATGCCGTCCGAGATCGGCAGCGAGCTCTTCCGCCGCTTCCTCGCCCACCCCGAAGGCGTCGAGATCGCGCGCCAGCGCATGGAGACGAACCTGGAGGACCACCTCGGCTTCGCCGACGGGAGGATCCGGCTCGCACCCGAGCCGATGATGCCGGAGATCCGCCGCGCGCTCGCGACCGAGCCGACCGTGGACCCGCACTTCCCGCTCGTGCTGGCGGCGGGCCTCCGCACGCGCTGGACCGCGAATACGATCCAGCGCGACCCCGCGTGGCGGAAGGGCAGGGGCCCGCACTGCGCGCTCAACCTCTCGCCCGCCGACGCGAAGACGATCGGCGTTCGGGACGGCGAAACGGTCCGCGTCTCGACCAGCCGCGGGAGCGTCACGCTGCCCGCGCAGGTCGACGCCAAGCTCATGGCGGGACACGTCTGGATGCCGAACGGCTTTGGCATGGTCTCGTCCGACGGGATGGTGCAGGGCGCGAACCAGAACGAGCTCACCGACGTGACCGACCGCGATCCGTTCACCGGCATCCCCCACCATCGCCACGTGCGCTGCCGGGTCGAGCGCGCCGCCTGACGGCGTCGCCTACAGCACGCACCCGCCCCGGGCGCTCCGCGCGTACGCGAGGAGCTCGGCGCGGGCGTTCGCGTTGCGGGCGAGGAACTCGTCGATGATCCGTGCGACCTCGGTCGGCCAGCGGCGCTGCCAGTGCCCGAGCCCGTGGAGCGCGCTCTCCTGGCAGGCCACCCGTTCGATCGCCAGGATGTCGGCCATGGCACCCAATGCCGCCTCCCCGAGCTCGCGACCACCCGCGTCGGTCGGCGCCACGCCGAACGGGATGATGTCCCACCACATGTAGGACGCCAGGTTGAGGGGACCGGCACCCGGCTCGTCCAGGTGCGAGAGATGCGGCGTGCAGCGCACGGCGAGCAGGTTCTCGAAGACGGGCACGAACGAGCGGACGCAGCGCACGCGGTCCGCCAGCGGGACCGACGCGTCGGCGAGCGCGCACATGTAGTCGCTGAGGCCGTTCGAGAGGAGGTACCAGAATCCCCGGTTCAGCTGCTCGTCGGTGTATCCCGCGAGCACGGGGCAGGGGTCCTCGAAGAGCCGCGTGACGTACGCGATGGTGAGTCTCGGGGGACCTGCCCAGAAGGGTGCGTCGAGGTCGAAGTACCACTCGGGCCCGGGGGCCGGGTGGTCGAAGGTGTGCCGGACCCATCCATCGAACGGGAGGAAGTCGATCCGCTCGCCCACGGGGGTGGGTGTACCAAGCTCGATCGGCTCGCGGCCAGGGCGGCGGCTCCTCCACGCTTGACTCGGAGAGGATTTTTCGCCTAATCTTCGCCCGGGGCTCCCCATCATATATATGGCGCTGCCGGCCTCCTCCCCCGCGGGCCTCGATCTCGTCCCGCCCGAGCATCTCGAGCCGCCGCCCGGCGACCAGCAGCGGTATGTCGTGCGGGACGAGTGCGCGCTCCTGCTCGACGGCTACCTCCGCCGCCTCGCCCGCCAGGAGGCGTGCGGCCGCCGCGTGCTCGGCACCCTGGCCCGCGCCTTCCTCGCGCAGAAAGGCCAACACGCGCTCGGCTTCGCCCGGCTCGGGGACTTTGCCCGCGAGCGCCTGGGCCTCTCCGCCCGCGAGCTCCAGTCGCTCGCCCACGTGAGCGCGCGGCTGGCCCAGCTGCCCGCGGTCGCGGCGGCGTTCGCGGCCGGCGCGCTCTCCTGGACGCAGGTGCGGTTGCTCGTCGGGGTGGCGACGGCCGAGACCGCGGCGGCCTGGGTCGAGACGGCCCGCTCGCGCACGGTGCGCGCGCTCGAGGCCACGATCGCGCAGGAGACCGGGCGCCCGGTTCAGCGCGACGACACGCTCGACGAGGAGCCGCGCGTGCAGATCCGGCTCGCCTGCCCGCGCCGGGTGCGCGAGCGCTGGCACGCGGTCACGGTGCCCGCCCGCGCGGTCCTGGGTGCGGAGGTCGCGCCGTGGCAGGTCGCCGAGGCCGTGGCGGCCGAGGGGTTCTCGGCGCGCGGCGGCGAGCTCGCGGACCCGATGGCGGGGACACCCGGCCCGGAGGCGACTCCGCCGCCCGAGCCGATCGATCTGCACGAGACGCCCGCCGACCTCGACTGGACCGCGGTGACGGAGGCGCTACCCGGGGACCTCGAGCGGCTGGGGAGGGCGCCGGCGCGCTGAACGCCTTCGCGCTCGACCAGCGGATGCGAACGCTCGTGCGCGCCCGGCAACGGATCGACTGGCAGATGGGCCGCCTCCTGCGCACCTTCTTCGCACTGCCCCCGCACCGCCTGATGGGTTCCCCTCGGCGGCGGCGTACGCGCGCGAGCGGCTCGGGCTCTCGCCGCGCAAGGCGCGGGCGCTGGTCGCGCTCGAGCGCAAGACGTGGGAGGCGCCGGCGCTTCTGGCCGCCTACCGCGAGGGTCAGCTCTCCTGGCTGCGGGCGCTGATGCTCCTGCCCGTCCTGAGCGAGGAGAACGCGCCGGCCTGGATCGGGCGGGCGCAGGCGGTCACGGTGCGGCGGCTGGTGGACGAGGTGGAGTGGGTGGTCGAGCGGCAGGCCGCGGCCGGGGTCCCGGCGGCGGCGAGCGGGCCGCCCCCGCCGGGGGCGGCGCGAGCGGCAAATGCGTGCGCACGACGAGTGCCCGCCCCTCGACGCGCAGATCGTCTTCTACGCGCCCGCCTCGCTCGCCGTCCTGCTGCGCGAGGCGATCGCGGTCTTTGCCAAGCCCGGCGAGCCGCGCTGGTGCGGGTTCGAGCGCCTGCTCGAGCACGTCGAGGCCGAGTGGCAGCGCCAGCCGCGGCACCGCGACCCGGTCTTCGCGCGCGACGGTTGGCGGTGCGCGGTGCCGGCCTGCACATCGCGCCGCAACCTCCATGACCACCACCTGCTCTTCCGCTCCCGCGGCGGCGGCAATGCGCGCGACAACCGCATCACCGTCTGCGCCTGGCACCACCTGCGGGGCATTCACCAGGGACGCGTGCGGGCCTGGGGCACGGCGCCCGACGACGTCACCTGGGAGCTCGGCGTGCGCCCGGGGTGCGCGCCGCTGCTCCGGCTCCACGGGGACGAGTACCTGGTCGAGCGTTGACACCAACCGCCGGCAGCCGGCATCCAAGGATCCATGCCTGAAGGCGCCGTAGACGTGCGTCTCGCCACCGAGGCCGAGCTCGAAGCGGTGACGGCGCTCCTCGTCGCGCAGCTCCGCGAGCACCACGTGGCGACCCCGGAGGCGAAGCTCGCCAGCGCCATCCATTGGGTCCTTCGTCATCCCGAGCGGGGGAGGATCCTGGTCGCGATCGAGAGGGGAAGACCCGTCGGCATGGCCGCGCTGTCGTTCGTGTGGCCGCTCGAGCACGGCGGCCGGTCCGCATGGCTCGAGGAGCTGTACGTCGAGCCCGCGGCGCGCGGGCGCGGCCTCGGCACGCGCCTGCTGCACGC
>JBKPBB010000319.1:0-4368 GCA_046744245.1 Thermodesulfobacteriota bacterium | reverse complement strand
CCCCGCTACAAGTTCTTCCCGGAGACCGGCGAGGAGAAGTACCACTCCTTCCTGGGCGTGCCGATCATCGAGCGCGGCACGCCGATCGGCGTGCTGGTCGTGCAGACGCTCCGGCGCCGCAGGTTCTCCCCGCACGAGATCCGCATCCTGCGCGAGATCGCCTCCAAGGTCGGCCCCATCATCGTGACGGCGCGCCTGATGGAGGACCTGAAGAGCAAGGAGAACGAGCGGCGTGAGTTCCGCCGCCGGATGGTGGCGGCCATCAAGCGCCTGCAGGCCTACGAGAAGACCACCGACCGCGCCGAGGCGGCGCCCGGGCGCGGCCGGGCGCGGCTCAACGGGCTCCCCGCCGCACCCGGCTTCGGCCGCGGCCAGGCGCACCTCCTCCAGCCGCCGGTCAGCTTCGGGCTGGTCGACGAGACGCGCGCCGACCATGCCGACGAGGAGAAGCGGCGCTTGAAGCGCGCGCTCAAGGAATCCGTAGCCGAGCTCGAGCACCTGAAGGAGCGGCTCTCGAAGCGGCTCCCCGAGTTCGACGGCGGCATCATCGACGCGCACCGCTTGATGCTCGAGGACCCCGGCTTCGCGCGCAAGCTCGAGGCCGCGATCCACGACGGCCTGACGGCCGAGGCGGCGCTCAAGCGCGTGGTCGAGGACTACGTCGAGCAGTTCGTGCGCATGTCGGACGGCTATCTCCGCGACCGGGCGGTCGACGTGAAGGACGTCGGGCTCCGCATCCTGCGCAACCTCCTCGGCGTCGCCGAACCCGAGCGCCCGCTCGCCAAGGACAGCGTGCTGGTGGCCGAGGAGCTCACGCTCTCCGACCTGGCGCTCATCGAGCACGAGCACCTGTGCGCCATCGCGCTCGCCACCGGCGGCGTCACCTCGCACGCCTCCATCCTCGCCAAGTCGTTCGAGATCCCGACCGTGGTCGGCTGCGAGCACCTGATCGAGACCGTGCAGGAAGGCGACGATCTGATCGTCGACGGCAACTCGGGCGTGGTGTACGTGAACCCGCCGGTCGACATCGAGCGCGAGTATGAGCGGCTCGGGCGCGAGTACAGCGCCTTCAACCAGAAGCTGGAGACCCTGAAGCACCTCCCCGCCGAGACCACCGACGGCCGCCGCCTCTCGCTCTACGCCAACATCGGCCTGATCGCCGACCTGCTCCTCGCGCACCGCCACGGGGCGCAGGGTGTGGGCCTCTACCGCACCGAGTTCCCCTTCCTCACCTACCGCGAGTTCCCCGACGAGGAGGAGCAGTACCGGCTCTACGCGCGCGTGGTGCGCGGCATGGAGGGCAAGCCGGTCACCATCCGCACGCTCGACGTGGGTGCCGACAAGTACCCCGCCTACATGCAGGTGCCGCGCGAGGACAACCCGTACCTCGGCTGGCGCTCGATCAGGATCTCGCTGGAGATGCCCGAGTTCTTCAAGGTGCAGCTGCGCGCCGTCCTGCGCGCCGCCGCGCTCGGCCGCGTGCGCCTCATGTTCCCCATGATCTCGAGCGTGGAGGAGATCCGGCGTGCCAAGGACCTGCTCGAGGAGGCGAAGGAGGAGCTCGCGCGCGAGGGCCGCGAGCACGAGCCCGGCGTGCAGGTCGGGATGATGGTCGAGGTGCCCTCCGCGGTGGCGCTCGCCAACCAGTTGATCCGCGAGGTCGACTTCTTCTCGATCGGCACCAACGACCTGATCCAGTACCTGCTCGCGGTGGACCGGAACAACCGAAAAGTCGCGCCCCTCTACGAGCCCCTGCACCCCGCGGTGCTGAGCGCGGTGCACGAGGTGGTGCAGGCGGCCAAGGGTGCCGGCAAGTGGGTCGGCATGTGCGGCGAGATGGCCTCCGACCCGCTCTGCACCCTGGTGCTCCTCGGCTTCGGCCTCGACGATCTCTCCATGGGCCCGTTCTTCATCCCGGTCATCAAGCGCATCATCCGCTCGGTCTCCTACGCCGCGGCGCGCAACATCGCGCGCGACGTGCTCGAGATGGCGACCGTCAAGGAGGTGAAGGGCTACCTCTTCGACGGCATGAAGGGCCTCGGCATCATCGAGCTGATGGAGATGTACCACTAGTCTACGGAGCAGCCTGAGCGCGCCGTGACGAACCTGCGTTGACAGCACGGCGGCCCGCGACTACAAGCCCACGAGACCGGCTCTACGCATCCGGACCCCAAGGAGGCGTCCCATGCTGCTCGCCGCCACGGCGTTCCTGGCCATCCTGCTCGTCGCCCTCGCGGGGCCGCTCGTGCGGCGCGCGCGGCGCGAGGCGCGCGAGCTCGTGCCGCTCGCGGTGAGCCCCGCGGCAGCCGCTCCGGCGCACCCCGCCGTCCTCTGCCGCACGCTGCGCGTCTACTTCATCAAGCCCTCCAAGTACGACGACCGCGGGCGCGTGGCGCACTTCTGGAAGGGCGTGCTGCCGAACAACACGCTCACCGTGCTGGCCGCGCTGAACGAGGCTTACAATCGCGTGCGCCGTGACGACGGCGTGTATGTCGAGACGGTCATCTGGGACGAGCAGGTCGACGGGCCCGTGCTGCCCCCGACCATCCAGAGCATCCAGGAGAAGGCGCTCGAGGACGGCGTCGAGGTGATCGTCGGCCTGGCCGGCGTGCAGACGAACCAGTACCCGCGCGGGCGTGACCTGGCGCTCCAGTTCCGCCGCGCCGGCTTCCCCGTCCTCTTCGGCGGCTTCCACGTGAGCGGCTATCCCGAGTCGCGCGCCTTCCTCGAGAGCTGCGGCATCACGACCGTGGTGGGCGAGGCCGAGACCATCTGGGGCGACATCCTCGACGATTACCTCGGCGGCGAGCTGAGACCGAGCTACAGCGTGAGCGAGGGCATCCGCGCCAAGACCGGCTCGGGCGAGATCACCGTGCCGCTCATCGCCGAGGCGCAGCTCCCCGCCATCAACGACCCCTACCTCCGCCGCTTCGCCTCGCGCAACATGACCACGGTCGACACCTCGCGCGGCTGCCCGTTCACCTGCTCGTACTGCAGCGTGAAGAACGTCATGGGGCGCACGATGCGGGCGCGGGATCCCCAGGCGGTCGTGCGCTGGATCCGCGACGCGGGCGAGCACCACGGCATCGACTCGCTCTTCATCGTGGACGACGACTTCTTCCGCAGCCCGTCCTGGGAGCCGATCCTCGAGGGCATGGCCGAGTACCGCCGCCAGGGAAACAAGCTCTCGTTCATGATGCAGGTCGATGCCGAGGCGGCCGCCTTCGACGACTTGAAGCCCGGCGAGAAGCCATCGAGCCAGCGGCAGAAGTGCGAGCGCTTCCTGCGCCTCGCGGCCGAGGCCGGCTGCTACTCGGCCTTCGTCGGCTTCGAGACCTTCAACCCGCAGAACCTGCTCGCCGTGACCAAGGTGCAGAACCTCGAGAAGGAGCACCGCCGCCGCATGGACGGGGCGGCCGGAGCGGCCGCGCTCCAGGCGGTCAAGGAGAAGTACCGCCGCGTGTGCCGCAACTGGCACCGCCAGGGTGTGGCGGTGCACTGCGGCTACATGATCGGCTTCCCCTTCGACGGGCCGGAGAGCGGCCGGCAGTCGGCCGAGTGGCTGCTCGAGGTGGGCGTCGACCTGGCCTCGTTCTTCATCGTGACGCCGCTCCCCGGCACCGAGGACCACGACAAGGCGGTGCGCGAGGGCACGATCGCCGACTGGGACTTCAACCAGTACGACTCGCAGCACATGGTGTCGCACCACCCGCGCATGACGCCGGCCGAGGTCGAGCGAGCGTATCGCGAGGCGTATCTCACCTTCTACTCGGCCCGCAACACGCTCCGCTCGCTCCTCACCTGGCACCGCGTGCCGGGTCTCGGCTGGCCGGCGCGCAGCGCCATGGTGCGGCAGCGGCTCTACTACTTCTACAGCTACCGCGCCGGCCGCCACCCGATGCTGGGCGGTCTGTGGCAGAAGGGTGTGTCCGCCGGCGCCCGGCGCCGCGTCGTCGGGGACGAGGAGGCGCGTGCCCAGTACCTCGGCGCGGGGATCGTCAGCACCGAGGGGGTGCGGCTCGAGCTGCCGGGGTAGGGGGGGTCGGGGCACGAGCTCGAGCAGGGTGACGACTACGACCTGGAGCTCGAGCACGACGACGACGCGTCCCTGTCACGGCCGGAAGTGCCGCTGATCGCGGCGCCGCACGAGGGCCGCAGGGGCACATATCCCTAAGACCCCGACGTGACGCTGCGGGACGAGGCGAACGCGTCTGAGGCATGACCGGGTCGCCCAACGCCCGCGCTGGTGGCTCGTGGACTTTCCGGCCGGTGAATTGTAGACAGCCGCTTCATGGCTCTGCTCGCGGGGCGCGTGGCGGTCGTGACGGGCGGCGGGTCGGGGATCGGGCGGGCGATCGCGCGGCGCTT
>JBKPBB010000088.1:0-4410 GCA_046744245.1 Thermodesulfobacteriota bacterium | reverse complement strand
CGCTCGCGACCTCCTCACCACCCGGGGCGGGAGGGGTGCCGCGCGCCCGGGCGGTCCTACGGTTCGTATGGACGGCGTTGGCCGTCGCTACTCATGGAGCACCCGTGGTTAGCGCAACCGCGCGAGTTCGTCCAGCCGCGGGCCCCAGTCGCCCCTCGATCGCCGCGCGCCGGCGCGGGCGCTCCCCACGGCGAGCACGGGCGCGGTGGGGGCGATCGGCGCTCTGGTCACCGGCAGACTAGTGCTGCTCCATCTTCTCCTCGCGCGCCTTCAGGTTCTCCATCTTGTGCTCGATGCGCGTGTCCTTGCGCTCGAGCCGCTGCTCCTTGTGCTCGACCTTCTTCTCCTTCTTCTCGACCGAGGCGAGCCCCTGCTTGATCTGCCCGAGCGCGCGATCGATGTCGCCGATCGCCTGCTTGCGATGACCGGCGTAGTCGTGGCCCGCGGCCTGCAGCTCGCTCTTCGCCTTCTCGAGGTCCGCCTTCGCCGCCTCCATCTGCGGATGCTCCTGAGCCAGCACCCCGCCCGCCGCGAAGATGAGCCCCGCTGCAACCGCCGTCGCGAGTCCCTTCATGGTGTCCTCCTCCCGCTGGGGTTGAGCTCTCCTCCCTATCACCGCCACGCGGCGATTTGAACCCCTCGTCGGCGGGATGGTATTGCTGCTGCAATGGCGACGGTCATCACCAGCGAGTGCATCAACTGCGGCGCCTGCGAGCCCGAGTGCCCGAATACCGCCATCTACCAGGGCGGGGTCGAGTGGCAGGCGCCCGACGGCGCGATGCATGCGGCGATCTCCAACGACATCTTCTACATCGTCCCCGAGAAGTGCACCGAGTGCGTCGGCTTCTACGACCAGGAGGCGTGCGCCAAGGTCTGCCCGGTCGACTGCTGCGTGCCCGACCCCGAGCGGCCGGAGAGCGAGGCACTGCTCCTCGAGCGCGCTCGGGCGCTCCATCCCGACAAGACGATCCCCGACGACTCGCCCTCACGCTTCAAGAAGGAGGGCGCCGCTGCGCCGGCGGCCGCGAAGCCTGCGGCGGAGGCGAAGCCGGCTGCGCCCGTCCCGGCCCCGGCGGCGCCGGCTCCCGCCGTCCCGGTGGCCGCCGCGGACGCCGACACCGGCCTGGCCCTCCCCGATCCCGACGAGTGGGAGATTCCGATCGTCTGCTTCCGCTGCAGCGGCGAGTACACCGTGCCCTTCCGCTACTTCCGCGCCGGCGTCGTCTTCTCCTGCCCGCACTGCCAGGGGACGTTCGTGCCGACCCTCAGCATGGTGCGCGGCGTGGAGGAGGCCCTGGCGCAGTTCCATGCGCGCTGGCGGCGCGCCTTCGAGCAGGTCCATGAGCGGCGCCGGCGGGAGCTCGAGCAGTTCGAGGAGCGGCAGCGGATGGAGCTGGAGCAGTTCTCCGCCGAGCTGCGCGCCATCGCCACGCGCGAGAAGGCGCCGGGCGCGCCCACCAAGCGCAAGGGCTTCTTCAGCTTCTGAGGCAGCGGCTCTACGAGTACCTGACCGACCGCCCGGCGGGCGCCACGCCGGAGGAGCTGCTCGATCTCGTCTTCACGGCGCAGGGCCGCGATCCGGAGTTCGGCGCGCGCTTTCTCGCCACACTCCTCGGTGCCGACCCGCGCTTCCGCTTCGATGCGGGGGACGGGCGGTGGCGCGCGCGCATCCACGACGCGCTCGCGCGCCCGCTGGCCGAGGTGTCGTTCGTGGCGGTCGACCTCGAGACGACCGGCGACGGGCCGGCGGCCTCCGGCATCATCGAGATCGGCGCGGTCAGGGTCGAGGGCGGACGGCTCGGCGAGAGCTTCGTCACGCTGGTCGATCCCGGCCGGGCGATCCATCCCTTCGTCGTGCGGCTGACCGGCATCAACGACGCCATGGTCGCCGGCGCCCCGACGATCGAGGAGGCCCTCCCCCGCTTCCTCGCCTTCGCGCGCGACGGGGTGCTGGTCGCGCACAACGCCGTCTTCGACGTCGGGCAGCTGGACGCGGCGCAGCGCCTGGTCGGCGGCCGGCCGCTCCATCTGCCCGCGCTCTGCACGCTCAAGCTCGCGCGCCGGCTCATGCCCGAGCTGCGCCGCCGCTCGCTCGACGCCGTGGCCGGGGCGCTCGGCATCGGCTGTGCCGGCCGCCACCGCGCGCTCCCCGACGCGCGCATCGCGGCGGAGATCCTCACCGTCTTCCTCGAGCGTGTGGCGAGCCGTGGCATGGCCCGCCTCGATCAGCTGCTCGACTTCCAGCGGAGCGCCGTCGACGGCCGGCCGTTCGTCGTCCACGTGCCGCGCGAGCGGCTGGCGGAGGTGCCGGCGACGCCGGGCGTGTACCACCTGCTCGACCGCGCGGGCCGCCTCCTCTACGTCGGGAAGGCGGTCCGCCTGCGCGAGCGCCTGGCGTCCTACTTCACGAACGCGCGCGGGCACTCGGCGCGCGTCCTCGACCTGATCCGGCACACGCACGACTTCCACATCACCGAGACCGGGTCGGAGCTGGCCGCCGCGCTCCTCGAGGCGCGGCAGATCCGTGAGCTGAAGCCCCCCTACAACCGGCAGCGGAAGCACCTCCCGCGCATCGGCTTCCTGAAGCTCACCACGCGGGGCTCGTACCCGCGCCTCGGCGTGACGCGGCGGCTCGCCGCCGACCGCGCCACGTACCTGGGGCCGTTTCGCAGCCTCGAGGCCGCCGAGCGCGCGCAGGGCGTGCTGGGGCGCGTGTTCGGCCTCCGCACCTGCGCCGGCCGCCTGGCGCCCTCGCCCGAGGTGACGCCGTGCCTCTCCGGGCAGGTGGGCGCCTGTACGGCGCCGTGCGCGGCGCGCGTGGACGAGGCGGCGTACGGGCGGCAGGTCGACGGCTTCCTCGCCTTCCTCGAGGGGGGCGACGGCGGCGTGCTGGAGGGGCTCGCCGCCCGCCGGGACCGGCTCGCCGCCGCGCTCCGCTTCGAGGCCGCCGCCGGCGTGCAGCGCGACCTCGACCTGCTCGAGGAGGTGCGGCGGCGCCGACGGACGCTCTCCTGGGTGGTCACGCGGCAGAACTTCGTCGTGCTGCTGCCGACCGTGGCGCGTGACGCGGCGCACCTCTACGCCGTGCTCGGCGGCCGGCTCGTGCTCGAGGCGCGCGTCACGGCGACGGCGGACCTGGCCGCGGCGGTCGCCTTCGTGCGCCAGCGCTTCGCCGGCTACCAGGACGCGCCGCTGCGGCGCGAGGAGGTGGACGGCACGGCCATCCTCGCCGCGTGGCTGCGCGACCGGCAGGCGCACGAGGGCATCCTTCTCCCGCTCGACGGGCCCGATGCCATCGTCGAGCGTCTCGACGAGCTGGCGGTGACGGTGCGCGACCTCCGCCTCCCGGGGCCGCTCCCGGCGATCGACGGTCTCGCGTGACGGCGCGTCGGCTGGTGGTGACCGCCGACGACTTCGGCGCCGCACCCGAGGTGAACGCCGCCGTCGTGCGCGCGCACCGCGACGGCATCCTCACCAGCACGAGCCTCATGGTGACGGGTGACGCCGTCGAGGAAGCGGTGCAGCTCGCGCGCGAGACGCCGACCCTCGCCGTCGGGCTCCACCTCGTGCTCGCCCAGGGCCGGCCCGCCGCGCCGCCGGCGGAGATCCCCGACCTGGTCGCCGCGGACGGCGCCTTCCGCCCGGGCCCGGTCACCACCGGCGTCCGTTACGCGTTCGAGTACTTGTTCCGCGCCGGCCGGGCGCAGCTCCGGCGCGAGATCGAGGCGCAGCTCGCCGCGTTCGCCGCCACCGGCCTCCGCCTGGCACACCTGGACGGGCACCTGAACATGCACCTCCACCCCATGGTGCTCCCCATCCTGCTCGAGCTGGCGCCGCGCTACGGCATCCGGGCGATGCGGCTCTCGCGCGAGGACCTGGGCGCCGCGCTGCGCTACGATCGGAGCCACTTCCCGCGCAAGTTCGCCGAGGGCGTCGTCTTCCACGCCCTCGCCGCGTACGCGGCGCCGCGTCTCCGCGCGGCCGGGATTGCGACCGCCGACCGGGTCTGCGGCATGCATCAGACCGGGCACGTCGACGAGCGCTACCTGCTCGCGCTCGTCGCCGCGCTGCCGCCCGGCGTGAGCGAGGTGTACTGCCACCCGGCGGAGGGCGTGGCGCCCGCGATGGCGCCCTACCAGCAGGGGTACGATCACGCGGGCGAGCTGGCGGCGCTCACCAGCGCGCGCGTCCGGGAGGCGGTGCACGCGGCGGGCGTGGAGCTCGTCAGCTACGCGGAGCTCGCGCGATGAGCGCGGGCGCTCCTGCGGCTCTGGGTCGGCCTCTCGCTGCCTGTCGGCCAAAGACCGTGCCCCGGGATGACGACGCGCGTCTTCGGTGGGCGACCGTGATCCCGCGCATCCCGTGCACCTGGCCCCCAGCTGTCGGTCACGGCGCGCTTCTCGCGCTCGT
>JBKPBB010000010.1:0-2094 GCA_046744245.1 Thermodesulfobacteriota bacterium | reverse complement strand
CGTGGCTTTTTTGTTTCTGGGGCCACGGGCCGGGCGGTTCGTGGCCCCAGGTGTTTTCCGGGACGAGCTGGCGTAAAGGAGACCGACGATGGACCGGGTACAGATCTTCGACACCACCCTGCGCGACGGGGAGCAATCGCCCGGCGCCACCATGAACGTGGAGGAGAAGCTCGCGATCGCGCGCCAGCTGGAGCACCTGGGGGTGGACGTGATCGAGGCCGGCTTCGCCGCCTCCTCCGAGGGCGACTTCGAGTCCGTGCGGCGCGTGGCCGCGGCGGTCGCGAAGCCGATCGTCCTCTCGCTCGCCCGCACGCGCGAGCAGGACGTCGACCGCGCCATCCGCGCGGTCGAGCGAGCGAAGCGGCCCGGGATCCACATCTTCATCGCCACCTCCGACATCCATCTCAAGCACAAGCTCATGATGAGCCGGAAGGACGTGCTCGACGCGGCGGTGTGGGCCGTCAAGCGCGCCAAGCAGCACCTCGACTACGTCGAGTTCTCGGCCGAGGACGCCTCGCGCAGCGATCCCGCCTACCTGATCGAGGTCTTCGGCGCGGTGATCGACGCCGGCGCGCGCACCGTGAACGTGCCCGACACGACCGGCTACGCGCTGCCCGAGGAGTACGGCGCGCTCTTCGCGATGCTGCGCGAGCGGGTCCCGGGCGGCGACCGCGTCATCTGGAGCGCCCACTGCCACAACGACCTCGGCATGGCGGTCGCGAACTCGCTCGCCGCGGTGCAGAACGGCGCGCGCCAGATCGAGTGCACGGTGAACGGCATCGGTGAGCGCGCCGGCAACACGTCGATGGAGGAGGTCGTGATGGCGATCAAGACGCGCCGCGACCGCTTCGGGGTCGACACCGGCGTCGTGACCGAGCAGATCTACCCCACCAGCCGGCTGCTCGCGCAGATCACCGGCATCCCCATCCCGATCAACAAGCCGATCGTGGGCGACAACGCCTTCGCGCACGAGGCCGGCATCCACCAGGACGGGGTGCTGAAGAACCGCCTCAACTACGAGATCATGAAGCCGGAGTCGGTCGGCCTCGACTCGAACCGCCTGGTGCTCGGCAAGCACTCGGGGCGCCACGCCCTCGTGGAGCGGCTCCGCGAGCTGGGCCTCGACCTGACCCACGTCGACATGAACCGCATCTTCGACCGCTTCAAGGCGCTCGCCGACGCCAAGCAGGACGTCTACGACGAGGACCTGATCGCGCTGGTCGCGGAGGAGTCGGTGCGCGGGCAGGGGGGCCGCGACCGCTACGAGCTCGTCTACCTGAACGTGACCTCGTCCAGCATGGCGGTGCCGCACGCCACCGTGAAGCTCCGCATCGACGGCGAGGAGGTCCTCGGGCACGGCACCGGCGACGGCATGGTCGACGCCTGCTACAAGGTGATCGGCAATCTGACCGGCCAGCACCCCGAGCTCGAGCGCTACGCCGTCAAGGCGATCACCGGTGGCACCGACGCCCAGGGCGAGGTTTCGGTCCTGGTGCGCGAGCACGGCCACACCGTGACCGGGCAGGGGAGCCACACCGACATCATCCAGGCGAGCGCGCTCGCCTACGTGAACGCGCTCAACAAGCTCGAGTACCGGCGCCAGTACCGGCAGCGCCAGCAGGCGGAGGTGGGACCGTGAGCGCCATGACCATGACGGAGAAGATCCTGGCGCGCGCCGCCGGCAAGACGGCGGTCGAGCCCGGCGACAACGTGTGGGTCCGGGCCGACGTGCTCATGACCCACGACGTGTGCGGCCCGGGCACGATCGGCATCTTCAAGCGCGAGTTCGGGAGGCAGGCGCGCGTCTGGGACCGCGACCGGGTCGTCATCATCCCCGACCACTACATCTTCACCAAGGACGACAAGGCGCACCGCAACGTCGATATCCTGCGGGACTTCGCCGCCGAGCAGGGCCTGCCGCACCTCTACGACGTCGGCACGCCGCGCTACAAGGGCGTCTGCCACATCGCGCTCGCCGAGGAGGGGCACACGCGCCCGGGCGAGGTGCTCTTCGGCACCGACTCGCACACCTGCACCGCCGGCGCCTTCAACCAGTTCGCGACCGGCATCGGCAACACCGACGCGGCCTTCGTG
>JBKPBB010000408.1:0-6235 GCA_046744245.1 Thermodesulfobacteriota bacterium | reverse complement strand
GCCGCGGCGATCCGATCTCCGACCCGTAGCTCGCCGACGCGAGACCATCCCGTTCCCGAGCGCAGGCGGTGCCGAGCCGTCGCCGTCACCGTGCGACCGGTCGCGAGCGTGACCCGGAATACGGGCTTCCTGCCGACACGCCACACCCGATCGCTTCGCGCTTCGACGACGTGCCCGTCCACGGACATCGCGAGCACGCGGGGGTCGCTGCCCACCAGCCCGGCGATCGGGACGCGGCGACCGTCACCGAGCATCACCAGCGTGTCGCCCGTGACACATTCGCGAAGATCCGCGAGCCGCGGCACGGGCGGCGTGCGGTTCTCGACCTGGCGGTTCAGCTGTGAGAGCGCCACCACGGGGACGCTGAGCTCCTTGGCGAGCGCCTTGAGCGAGCGCGAGATCTCCGAGATCTCCTGCTCGCGGTTGTCCCTGCCCTCGCTGCCCCGCATGAGCTGGATGTAGTCCACGATCACGAGCCCGAGCTTCGCAGCGGCGTCGCGCTTCAGCCGCCGGGCCTTGGCGCGCAGCTCGAGGACCGAGAGGGCGGGCGTGTCGTCGATGTAGATGGGCGCGTCGCCGAGGCGCCCGGCCGCCATGGCGAGCTTCGGGAACTCGCGGTCGGAGAGGTGGCCGGTGCGCACGCGCGCCAGGTCGACACGCGCCTCGGAGCAGAGCATGCGCATGGCGAGCTGCTCCTTCGCCATCTCGAGCGAGAAGATGGCGACCCCGGTGTCGGTGCGGAGCGCGGCGTGCTCGGCGATGTTGAGGCAGAAGGCCGTGTTGTGGACACAGACGTCGTTGGCGACGAAGTTGTGGGTGCCGGGGATGGTGAGGTCGTAGACCTGCTCCTGCCCGGCCGGTTCAATGGACACGATCCTGTCCCAATACACGTCGCTCTTCGCCAGGTCGTGCAGACCCGCATCGTCGAGGTCTCGGGCGATTTCCGCGAGGCGCCTGCGAGAGAGCGCTCGACGTCCGACGTGCAGATCGGACCCAGGGATTGACAGACCCATCGCGCCGGCGATCGCGCGCCAGCTCGCTCCCTTCCGTGCAGCATCGATGCGCACCCAAGCGCCGACGGGAATGAGATCACGCTTAGTCTGGTATCGCTTCGTAGCGAGCACCTTGCTGACGCGATCGAGAGCGGCTTCCTTCCCGAAGATGCCTATCGAGTCGATGAAGGTCTCAATCGACTGCGCATCCGTGATGTCCAGCTGGAACGCCGCCCGAAAAGCTCCCTTGTAACGGACGCGGCGTGTCCGCAACGAGGCGATCACGCCGAACCGTAGCAGCAGGTGCTGAACCTGGCGGGCCATGCGTTCACTCACGGAGCAGTAGCCCAGTTGTACTTGACCGCTCGCGAGTACCGTCGCCCAACCGTCGGTCGCAAACAGCCGGTTCACGAAGCATGCGACTTCTTCTCGGCACAATGTGAAAACGACGTCCGGCACGAATTTCTCGTGAGCACTCTTACCCCACACCCCAAGAGACTTGAGCCAGTTCTTCAGCCCGTTACCGGGTGCCTCGGCATCCGCCGGGTCGACACCGAGCTCGGCACACAGTGCCGTCGCGTGACGCACGCCGGGCATCGTCCGCCCACTGAACCAGTTGATGACCGTACTCGGCGCGACGCGAAGGTGGACGGCGAGCCGTGCCGTTGGCGTGGGAGTCGCCGAGAGTCGTTCCCGGACGATTCGACCGAAGCGAGCACGACGTTGTGCGGCGGTGTCGCGGTCGGCGCGAACAATATGGGTCGGGTGCCCGGATGGCTCCCGAACGCTCAAGCCGCCAAAGCGATCGACGGCATCTCGAAAGTCCTCCACCAGACGCGGATCGGTATTGATAAACGAAGGACACCCATGGCCAATCGCACCATCTCCAAGGAGATACCCCAACAATTTGACCCGTGGCTCACCGAGCTGCGTCTTCCCGAACACCGGCAAGCATCGGGGGACCGCCACATGGTCACCCGGTCGGAGCTCGGAGAGAGGCTTCCATCCGTCGACCGTGAGGAACGGATGAGTGAGCGTGATCCGGACTCGCCGGCCAAGCCGAGTCGTCACATCGAAGACCGGCTTGATACCGTCGTCCACAAAGGCCGAAGGCTCGGTCATGGCGAGACGGAATCGATGCGTCAGCGTGAGAATGCTCGCACTCCGCCGCCGCACGATCTCCTCGATCGTCCGCACACTGCCATCTGATAGCAAGATTTCGGAGGAACGCCCCAAGCACTTCCCCATGCTCGGCCGCCCCGCCACCACGATCAGGTCCGACGGCTGCAGCCCCGCGGTCAGCGCGTCCAGGTCCGCGAAGCCCGTCGGCACGCCGGTCACGGCCTGCTTCTGCTCGTAGAGGCGCTCGATCGTCTTGATCGACTCGACCAGGACCTCGGAGAGCTTGGCGAACGCCTGCTTCACCTTGCGTTCCTGGATGCCGAAGATGAGCTGCTCGGCGTGGTCGAGGAGCTCGTCGACGTTGTCGGGCGCCTGGTAGCCGCGCGTCGCGATCTCGGTGGACGCCTCGATCAGCCCGCGCAGGATCGAGCGCTCGCGGACGATCTTGGCGTAATGGACGGCGTTGGCGGCGGTGGGGACGCGCTCGGTCAGCTCGGCCAGGTAGGCCCCGCCGCCCACCTCGGCCAGGTCCCCGCGCGCCTTGAGCGTCTCGGAGAGCGTGATCAGGTCGATCGGCTCGCTCCGCCCGTTCAGTTCCACCATCGCCCGGAAGAGCTTGCGGTGCGCGCCGCGGTAGAAGTCCTCGGGCCGGAGCATTTCGACGACGCGGTCGACGACCGTGTTGTCGAGCATGACCGCCCCCAGGACCGACTCCTCGGCCTCCAGGCTCTGCGGCGGGACCCGACGCAGATTCTCGTCGATGGTCGCCATCCCCACCTCCCCCCCGGCGGCGGCGCCGCTACGGGCGCGCGTGACGCTCGGCGAACAGGCGATCGAGCGCGTGCCGATCCTGGTGCGAGAGCTGCCCGGGCGCACCCAGCCGGAGCCCGGCTGCCGGTGGCGGCTCGAGCATCAGGAAGCGCCAGAGCAGCACGCCGGCCACCACCCCGCTCCCCAGCATGACGAGGGGCCCGATCAGCGCGCGCTTGGGTGCGGTCCGGCCCCGCATGCGTTGGTTCGCCATGTGCCCTCACCCTCCCCGAACGTCGGTGCTTCGTCGCGTGGCCCGAGCTGGAGCACGGGCCACCCCCGCCGCGCCGCCACGCGGCGCAGCCGCGGATCCGGATTCACGATGCGTGGCTCACCGACCCGCTCGAGCAGGGGCAGGTCGGTGATCGAGTCCGTGTAGAAGTAGCTGCGTCCCAGGTCAACCCCCCGCGCGGCGGCGAAGCGCTCCGCCCACCAGGTCTTGCCCTCGCCGTAGCAGAGCGGGCGCACGGCCTCGCCCGTGAAGCGCCCGTCGCGCACCAGGAGCTGGGTGACGAGGAGGTGCTCGATGCCCAGGTCGGCCGCCACCGGCTCGGCCAGGTAGCGCGTCGCGCTGGTCAGGATGACGGGCAGGTGGCCCGCCCGCCGGTGCGCCTCGACGGTCGCGGCCATGGCCGGGCGCAGGTAACGCCGGACGATGCGCTCGTACCACGACCGGCAGTCGGCGCGCACCGCCGCCTCGTCGCGCCCGCGGATCCAGCCGAGCGAGACCGCCACCGCCCGCTCGATGTCGAGGAGCCCCAGCTTGTAGCGCCAGAGGTAGTAGATGGTGCGCGCCAGGTCGCGCCGCCGCGCCTGTCCGGTCCGACGCAGATGGCGCATGTAGAGCGGGGCGGAGTTGCGCGCGATGAGCGTGCCGTCGATGTCGAAGAATGCGGCGACGGCCACGGCGGATCAGGCGCGCTCGGCGACCAGGGCGATCCCCTGCCCCCCGCCGATGCAGAGCGAGGCCACGCCGAGCCGCGCGTCGCGGTCCGCCATGGCGTGGAGGAGCGTCACCAGCACGCGCGCCCCGCTCGCCCCGATGGGATGGCCGAGCGCGATGGCGCCGCCGTGCACGTTGACCCGGTTCTTGGGGATGTGGAGCTCGCGCAGCACGCCGAGCGACTGGGCCGCGAACGCCTCGTTCAGCTCCCAGAGATCGATCTCTTCCCGCCGGAGCTTTGCCCGCTCGAGCGCCTTCTCCGAGGCCGGCCACGGGCCCATGCCCATGATCGACGGATCGACGCCCACAGCCGCGTAGGCGCGGATGGTGGCCAGCGGCGTCAGCCGGAGCTCCTTCGCCTTGCGGTCCGACATGACGACCACCGCGGCGCCGCCGTCGTTGATGCCCGAGGCGTTGCCGGCGGTGACCGAGCCGTCCTTCTTGAAGGCGGGCTTGAGTCCCGCGAGCCGCTGCGCGGTGGTGTCGCCGCGCGGGTGCTCGTCGGTGTCGAAGCGGAGCGTCTCGCCCTTCTTGGCGGGGATCTCGACCGGTACGATCTCCGCCTTGAACTTCCCGCCCTGCTGCGCGGCGACCGTCTTCTGCTGGCTCTCCGCCGCGAACTCGTCCTGTTCGTTTCGGCTGATGCCATATTTGCTGGCGATGTTCTCGGCGGTGATGCCCATGTGCACGAAGGTGATCGGGCAGGTGAGGCCGTCGGCGATCATCGAGTCGAGGATCTCGTCGTGCCCCAGGCGGATGCCGAAGCGGGCCTTCTTCAGGATGTAGGGCGCGCCGCTCATGCTCTCCATGCCGCCCGCGACGATCACCTCGGCGTCGCCGAGCTGGATGGCCTGGGCCGCGAGCACGACCGCCTTCAGCCCAGAGCCGCAGGCCTTGTTCACCGTGAAGCTCGGCACCTCCTTCGGGACGCCGCCGTCGAGCGCGGCGACGCGGCCCGGGTTCAACCCGAGGCCCGCCGGGAGCACGTGGCCCAGGATCACCTCGTCCACCTGCGCGGGCTCGAGGCGAGCGCGGCGCATCGCCTCGCGCACCACGACGCCGCCCAGCTTGGTGGCGGGCGTCTGCGCGAGGGCGCCGCCCAGGGTGCCGATGGCGGTGCGCGTCGCGCTCACGATCACGGGTGTCGGCATGACAGATCCTCCGTCGAGTCGGGGGAATGTAGCACCGCCCGCGGCGTCGCGCCATCCACTTGACTCGGATTCGTACGCGACGGAAACCGGCGCGCGAATGGCGAGGTTCGCGCTCATCATGTCGGGCGGCGGGGCGCGGGGCCTGAGGGCCGGGGAAGCGGGCTCGGATCGACGCAGGCTGCGCCGCCGACCGCACCGCATCTCGCTCGTCGGTGTGGAGCGGGGTAACGCGATGTTGCAGGCCCCCGTTACGATCCGTCAGGCCGTCCCCGAGGGATCGCGCGCCCCCTCGTCGAACCCCGGGCGGCATGTCCCTGGCTGGGGCCACCGCGCGTGGGCGCCGCCAGCTACCAGCCCCGGGCCATGGAGGGCACCGTCCTCCATCGGGTCATCCGCGAACACCTGGAGACCTTTCGCGCCGAGATCGCCGCGCGCAGCGACGGCGGCGGCCTGCCGCAGTTCGTGGAGCGCGAATTTCGTGAGTTCCTGACGTGCGGCGTTCTCAGCCGGGGCTTCGCACGCGTGCGGTGCGAAGGCTGCGCCTTCGAGCGCCTCGTGCCGTTCTCGTGCAAGCCACGCGGCTTTTGCACGAGCTGCGGCGGGCGGCGCATGGCGGAGCTGGCCGCACACCTCGTGGACGCCGTGCTCCCGCATGTCCCCGTGCGCCGGTGGGTGCTGACCCTGCCTTACCGCCTCCGCTACCTCCTCGCCTGGAACCACACGCTCTGCCGCGCGGTGCTCGCCGTCCACGTCCGCGCCGTTCTCGGCTTCTACCGCCGCCGGGCCCACCGCCACGGCGTGCGCGAAGGGCGCGGCGGCGCCGTGACCGTGATTCACCGGTTCGGGGGCGGGCTCCAGTTGAATGTGCACTTCCATAGTCTGTTCCTCGACGGCGTCTTCACCGAGCGCGCCGACGGCACGTTGGAATTTCACCCCGCCGGCCCGCCGAGCAACGAGGACGTGGCCCGCTTGCTCGCCACCATCCGCCGCCGCGTGCTGCGGCTCCTCGCGCGCCGCGGGCTCGCGGCCGAGGATGCGCCCGACGTCGATCCTCTCGCCGAGGAATCGCCTGCTCTGGCCGGCATCAGCAGCGACGTACTCGCGTGTCCCCGCTGTGGCGGCCGCATGACCCTGATCGCCACCATCGAGGCGGGGAGGTCATGCGCAAGATTCTCCGCCACCTCGATCTTGCTACCGAGCCGCCGAGCGCCCTTCCT
>JBKPBB010000040.1:0-5124 GCA_046744245.1 Thermodesulfobacteriota bacterium | reverse complement strand
GCTCGCGCTCGAGCGCGCGGAGCGCCGGCTCCGCGGCGCGCGCTACAAGGTGCCGCGCTTCGTCGAGCAGGAGATCGTCGCGCGCCCGGCCTTCCGCGGCGGCATCGCGCGCCTGGCGCGGCGTCTCGGCCGCGACGAGGCGAGCGTCACGCGCGACGCCCGGCGCTACCTGCGCGAGATCGCCGCGCAACACAGCCCGCACCACATCGACCTGGCGGCCAACCTGATCCGCTACATGTACACGCAGGGCTACGGCGAGACCCTGCACTACGACCGCGCGCAGCTCGAAGCCCTCGCCGCGCTCGGCCAGCGCCACCCGCTCGTCTTCCTGCCGACCCACAAGTCGATGCTCGACAGCCTGGTGCTCAAGTACGCGCTCTACGAGAACGGCCTCCCGCCCAACCACACCGCCGGCGGCATCAACATGAACTTCTTCCCGATGGGCGCGCTCATGCGCCGGACGGGCATCTTCTTCATCCGGCGGAGCTTCAAGGACAACGAGGTCTACAAGTTCGTCCTCCGCCAGTACATCGACTACCTGGTCGAGAAGCGCTTCCCGCTCGAGTGGTACATCGAGGGGACGCGCTCGCGCTCGGGAAAGCTCATGCCGCCGCGCTTCGGCCTGCTCGCCTACGTGGTGGACGCGTACCGGCGCGGAAAAAGCGAGGACGTCCTCCTCGTCCCGGTGTCGATCGCCTACGACCAGATCCAGGACGTGGCCGGCTATGCCGCGGAGGAGCGCGGTGGGCGCAAGCGGGCGGAGAGCTTCGGCTGGTTCCTGCGCTTCGTGCGCGCGCTCCGCCGCCGCTACGGCGAGATCTACATCCGCTTCGGCGAGCCGCTCTCGCTCGCGCGCGCGCTCGGACCGCCCGACCCCGGGGCGGAGCCCGACCCGGACGAGCAGAGCCTCGCCCTCCAGAAGCTCGCCTTCGAGGTGTCGGCGCGCATCAACCGGGCGACGCCGATCACGGCGACCTCGCTCGTCACGCTGGCGCTCCTCGGCGTGTCGAACCGCGCCCTCAGCGTGGCGGAGACGATCGCCTCGCTGCGCAACCTGCTCGACTACGTCCGCCGCCGCGATCTCCCCACCGCGGGCGCGCTCGACCTGGACACCCCCGAGGGGGTGCGACGCACGCTCGACGCGCTGGTCGAGAACCGCGTGGTCACCTGCTTCGCCGAGGGGCCCGAGGCCGTGTACGCGATCTCCCCCGAGAAGCACCTGATCGCGTCCTACTACCGCAACACCATCATCCACTTCTTCGTGAACGGGGCGATCGCGGAGCTCGCCCTCCTGCGCGCCGCCGAGGACGGCGTCGCCGATCCGACGGAGGAGTTCTGGGACGAGGCGATGCGGCTCCGCGACCTCCTCAAGTTCGAGTTCTTCTTCGCCGACAAGGAGGCCTTCCGCGAGGAGCTGCGCGCCGAGGTGCGGCTCCACGACCCCGACTGGGAGCAGCGCGTGGCCGAGGGGCCGGCGGCGACCGGGGCGCTGCTCCGCCGCTTCCGTCCGTTCAGCGCGCACCGCGTGCTGCGCCCCTTCCTCGAGGCGTACCGCGTGGTCGCCGACGCGCTCGAGCGGCGATCGCCGGAGGCGGTGTTCGCCGAGGAGGAGTTCCTGCGCGGCTGCTTCGCACTCGGGCAGCAGTATGTCCTCCAGGGGCGCATCCGCAGCGCGGAGTCGGTCTCGCAAGGGCTGTTCGCGACCGCGCTCCGCCTGGCGCGGAACCGGAGCCTGGTCGACCCCGGCGCACCGGACCTGGCCGAGCGCCGTCACGCTTTCGCCGAGGAGGTGCGGCGGGTGATCCGGCGCATCGACGCGATCGACGCGCTGGTGGCGGCGCGGCACGCGGGGCTGATCGAGTGAGCCACGCGCGAGGCTCCGGGAATCCGTTCACCGCGTCGATTGCGCTCGTCCTCGGCGTGGCCCGGCGAAAGCGGTTCCGTGTCGCCCTGATCGGCGGCTTCGCGCTCCCGTTCCACGGCGTCCAGCGGACCACCGGCGACGTCGACTTCCTCGCCGAGGCGAGCGGTGCGGACGCCTTACACGAAGCGCTGATCGCCGAGGACGCGCGCTGCCTTCACCGCAGCGCGGACGCGGCGAACTACGCGCCCGGGACGTCGCGGCTCTCCTCGACCGACTTCATCTACGCGCGGCGCGAGCGGGCCAGGGAGATGCTCCGACGAGCGCGGCCCGCGCTCCTCCACGGCGCCCGGCTGCGCGTCCCGGTGGTCGACGCCGAGGGCCTGATCGGTCTCAAGCTCCAGGCGCTCGTCAACGCACCGTCCCGGACGCAGGACGAGGCCGACATCCGGGCGCTCCTCGCGGCACGCCATGGCACGTTGAAGCTCGACATCCTCCGCGACTACTATCGGCTCTTCGACCGCGAGCGCGACCTCGAGCGGTTGCTCGCGGAGACGAGAAGGCGCTAAGGGGAGCTCGTGAAGCGCTCCGAGGCCCCGATCGTCGGACGCGGCGTGCGCGATCAGACGACCCTCCGGCGTCCGAAGCGGGTGCGCGATCTCGACGAGTTCCTCGAGTTCCTCGAGCGGGTCGACGCGGTGTTCGGCCCGGTGAAGCGGAAGCGGGACGTGACCAGGGGCGATCACTTTCGGCTCTGAGGACCCGGGGTCGAAGCTCGGCGCAGTACTCGGCCCGTCCGGCTACGCGCCCTGCCCGCCAGTTTCAGCGCGGGACGCAGCCGTCGAGGCACGTCCTGAACGTCTCCGCGCACCGTTCGAGCGCGAAGCCGTGAGCACGCCGGCACGCCTGCCAGCACGCGACTGCCAAATGCCTCCCATCCTCTTCACACGCGGCGCGGTCGGGCCGGCCTGCACAGGCGTGCAGGTCCGCGTGGAGCTGCGACTGACACGAGCGCGGGTTCTCGGCTGCCTCGGCGCAGAGGGTGAGGTCGTGCAGCGGCCCCGCCTGGCAGGCGAGCTGGCGTGTCTCGCAGCGCTCCGTGCAGGAGTTGGGGCCGCCGTAGCAGCGAACGAACGCCTCCTCGAACTCCCCCTCGCAGCCCTGGAGGCAGCTCCTGCGGTCCGCGTCCGCGCGCTCGACACAGTCCAGCGCGGCAGCGTGGGTCGGCCGGCGTGCCGCGCAGCCCGCGAGGCAGATGGCTGCCCCGACAGCCATGAGGGGCCAGAGACCGCTTCGGATCATGCTTGCGAAGGTCTCGCGTGAATGATGCACGGGAGCCCTTCCCACGCCGGCCCGACCGTGCCGCTCAGGGGAGGCCTGGCCTCAGGGGCACCATGGGTTGCGCGGGACGCCCGCGCAGGGGTTGGCCATGCCCGGCTGGGCCGGGATGGCCGGCAACGTGAAGGTGGCGTCGGGTCGGGGGTAGCTGGCGCCGGGTAGGGTTGGGCAGGGCGCCAGCAGCTGGGTGGCGCAGAGCGCCTCCGCCGCCAGCGGCCCCTCGTCGCCCGCGTTCGCGCTCCCGCACGGGTTGTAGGGCGGGCTCTGCAGGTTGGGCGGGTCCGTGGTCAGGCCGTCCGGATCGGTGTTCGCGTTGAAGCAGTTGCCGGGGTCGTGAAGGGTGGTGGCGAGGCCGATGTCCCCGTTGGTGGGATTGCCGTAGAACCCGTTGTTCGAGAACTGGTTCTTCCAGACGTAGTTGCCGAAGGCCTGGTAGTAGCAGGTCTGGGTGGTGGGGTCATAGAACAGCCCGCCCTGGCAGTTCGCGCCCGGGGGTGGCGTCTCCTGGTCGGGCAGGTCGGCGACCAGGATCCCCCAGGCGCCGTTGTGCTCGATCCGGTTGTTGTAGAGCGTGATGTACTCGGTGCCCGCCAGCACCACGCCCGTGCCGATCGGGGCCGATCCCGCGAGCCCCGAGCCGCTGCCGGGCACGTCGGGATTGTTGTTGTCGTGGAAGTAGTTGTTCATGAAGATCGTGCAGCCGACCGCGCCCCGCACGGCCGGCCTGGAGCCCGCCGGGCAGAGGCCGATCTGCGGTGACGGAAGGTCGTCGTTGTTCTGCGAGTTCGAGACCAGCCCCGTCTTGTTGTGGTCGAACTCGCAGTTCTGGATGATCAGGTTGCCGCCCGAGTTGGTGCCCGAGTAGGCGAGCGCGGAGTATTGCGCCTGGTCGTGGTCGAGGACGGCGTTGCAGTTCGGGCAGGCGCCCACGTAGAAGGCGGCGTCCCCCATGTTGCTGGCGTAGGAGTAGTTGATGCTCCCGGGACCGTCGGCGTTGCTGACGAAGATGCCGTACTCGCCGCGGGGGTGGTTGGCGCCGTTGGAGTAGCCGGAGCTGGCGGTCAGATAGTTGCCCCAGTAGCTGTGCATGCCGATCTGGCCGCTGCCGTCGCCGCCGTTCCACCAGATCTGGTTGCCGTGCTCGCCCGTGGCGGGGTCGGTGAGGAAGTTACAGACGGTCAGGTTCTCGACGTAGGTCCCACTCACCTTGTAGACCTCGACCCCGTCGCGCCCCGTCACCTGGAAGGCGGGGTCGGAGCTGCAGGGCGTGGGGGCGCCGGACCGGGTCCCGTCCACGATCACGCTGTTCCGGTCGAGCCCGCGCAGGTGGATGCCGGGTGTGCGGATCAGCACCCCGGCGGGCAGCTCGGGATCGCTCGAGCCGTTCTCGTGGTAGTCGCCGGGCGCGACCAGGATCCAGTCCCCCGGCCCGGCGGCATCGACCGCGGCCTGGATGGTCCGGAACTGGCCCGGGATCCCCCTGTAGGTGCCCACCCTCCACACGTGCACGCTCCCCGCCAGGGACGGTGAGCCGGCGAAGGTGGCCGCGGCCACGACCAGGCTGCCGAGGAGGAGACCGCCACGCCGCCGGGACGCACGTATACCGACCATGCGCATCATGTAACCTCCTCGATGCTGGCGATGTGCCGTCCGGAGTGTCGTGCGAGGGATGGGGACCGGCAATCCTCGAAACACGGGACTGCCGGACGGAAAAGGGGGGACTTCTTCCGCGCCGGCGATCCGTCTTCCGAAACGCATGTCGTCCTCCGTTCGCCGGACGCGGCTACCAGGCGACGTTGCTCAGGGCCGAGAGGTTGCCCGCCGCGTCGACGGTGCGAATGGCGAAGTAGACGGCCGAGCCGGAGACTCCGCCGACCGCCATGCTCTGCTGCGAGCCCGCCGGCTGGGGAGCGGGCGCTCCTGCC
>JBKPBB010000202.1:0-3342 GCA_046744245.1 Thermodesulfobacteriota bacterium | reverse complement strand
CATCGGCAGCCCGGGCTTCCCGTTCGACGAGGCGCGCGTGCGCGAGCTGGCGGCGCGCTCCTACGACCGCTGCTTCCATCCCGCCGGCGTGGCGCGCCAGCTGGTCGCCATCCTGGCCTCGGGAAGCCGCAGGAAGGGGCTTGCTGCGGTCAGAGTGCCGACCCTGGTGATCCACGGCCGCGACGATCCGCTCGTTCCGGTGGAAGCGGGCCTCGACACGGCGGAGGCGGTGCCTGGCGCCGAGCTCCTGGTCGTCGACGGGATGGGGCACGACCTTCCGCGCGCCGTCTGGCCCTCGATCGTCGACCGCATCAGCGCGCTCACCGCGCGGGCCTGACGGACGAGGCCGATGCGCTCGTGCACCATCGATCTCGACGGCCCGGTCCACTACGCGGACTTCGGCGGCACGGGCCCGATGCTGGTGCTCGTGCACGGTCTGGGCGGCTCCCACGTGAACTGGATGGCGGTCGCGCCGGCGCTCGCCCGAGACGCGCGCGTGCTCGCCGTCGACCTCGCCGGCTTCGGGCGGACGCCGCTCGGCGAGCGTTCGGCGGACGTGCACGCGAACCGGATCCTGCTCGATCGCTTCCTCGAGGCGGTGGCCGCGGGACCGGCGGTTCTGGTCGGGAACTCGATGGGCGGTCTCCTGGCGATGATGGAGGCGGCGCTCGCCCCGGAGCGGGTGGCGGGGTTGGTCCTGGTCGCGCCTGCCCAGCCGCGGTCCGCCGAGGCCCGGATGGACGGCAGGGTGGCGGCCCTCTTCCTCTACGCGCTGCCGGTGCTCGGCGAGTTCGCCCTGCGCTGCCGCGCGCGCCTCCTCGGTCCCGCCGGGCAGGTGCGCTCGACGCTCGCGCTCTGCTGCGCCGATGCCTCGCGCGTCGCGCCCGAGGTCGTCGAGGCGCACGTCGCCCTGGCGCGCGAGCGGCTCGAGCGCATGCCGTGGGCAAGCCGGGCGTTCATGGAGGCCGCCCGCTCGCTGATCGCCCTCCTCGCGCGGCGGTCCTGGTTCGACGAGATGGTGCGGCGGATCACGGCCCCGACGCTGCTCGTCCAGGGCGATCGGGATCGCCTGGTCGCACCCGCGGCGTCGCGCCGGCTCGCGGAGCTGCGCCCCGACTGGTCCTTCGAGCTCTTCGCGGACGTCGGCCACGTCCCGCAGCTCGAAGAGCCCGCGCGCTTCGTCGCAAGCGTCGAGCGATGGCTCGCCGCACGTGCGCCCGCGGCGGCCAGCCGGTGACCGGCGGGGGCGCGCCGCTGCCGATTGCAAGAAGCGCGGCGCTACGCTAGGAGCACCGGGTGCCGAGCTGCGGGATTCACGGGGTCGTAGTTCAGTTGGCTAGAACGCCTGCCTGTCACGCAGGAGGTCGCGAGTTCGAGTCTCGTCGGCCCCGCCACTTGCGGCGGGACCCCGGCAGCGACGGTTGTCCGCGGGTCCCGTCGCCGCCTTCCGACTGATCGTCGATGTCGATCACACGGACCACCAGGAGCCTCAGCACCGAGGCGGCGCGCGCCGCGCGGCGCTGGTACGTCGCCGACGCCGAGGGCAAGGTCCTCGGCCGCCTCGCGTCGCGGGTCGCGTCGGTGCTGCGCGGGAAGACCAACCCGGGCTTCTCCCCTCACCTCGACGCCGGCGACTTCGTGGTGGTCGTCAATGCGGCCAAGATCCGGCTGACGGGCGAGAAGCTCGAGAAGAAGGAGTACATCCGCCACACCACCTATCCGGGCGGGGTGCGGCGGGCGCGCGCGGGCGAGGTTCTGGCCCGGCATCCGATCCGCCTCGTGCGCGACGCGGTGGCCGGCATGCTGCCGAAGAATCGCCTCGGCCGGCGCCTGGCGACCAAGCTCAAGATCTACGCGGGTCCCGACCATCCGCACCAGGCGCAGAAGCCGGTGCCGCTCCCCGAGAGCAGGTGAGAAGCCGATGAGTCCCGAACGAGTCTCCGTCATCTGGGCCACGGGCAAGCGGAAGTCCTCCGTGGCCCGCGTCCGCCTCCAGCCCGGGGCAGGCGAGATCGTGGTGAACGCGCGCCCGCTCGACGCGTACTTCGGGCGCGAGACCTCGCGCATGATCGTGCACCAGCCGTTCGAGGTCACCTCGACCGCGGGCCAGTACCGCACCGAGGTGAGCGTGCAGGGGGGCGGCGTGTCGGCACAGGCGGTGGCGATCCGCCACGGCATCACGCGCGCGCTGCTCGAGGCCGACCCGGAGCTGCGCTCGCCGCTCAAGAAGGCGGGCTTCATCACGCGCGATCCGCGCGAGGTCGAGCGCAAGAAGTACGGGCGCCACAAGGCGCGCAAGCGGCCGCAGTACTCCAAGCGCTGAGCCGCCGTCGCGGCGGGCGCGTCGTTGCGCCCCGCAACCTCGTCGCGTACTGTGCGCGCCCATGGAGGCGAGCCGCGCGCTGGCCGCGCGTGTGCCGGTGGCCGTGCTCGGCGCGACCGGCTACACGGGCGTGGAGCTCCTGCGTCTGCTCGCGCGGCATCCGGCCGTCGAGCTCGCCTTCCTCTCCTCGGAGCAGTACCGCGACCGGAGCGCGGCGGACATCTACCCCTTCCTCACCGGGATCGTGGAGACGACGCTGCGCGCGCCCGAGCCCGGGGAGGCCGCCGCGGCCGCCGAGATCGTGTTCACGGCGCTGCCCCACGCGGCGGCCGCGCCGGTCGTGGCGGAGCTGGTGCGGCGCGGCCGCCGGGTGATCGACCTCTCCGCCGACTTCCGCTTCCGCGACCGCACGGTGTACGCGCGCTGGTACGGCGCCCACCCGGCGCCCGAGCTGCTCGCGGAGGCGGTGTACGGCCTGCCCGAGCTGTACCGGGCGCGCCTGCGCGACGCGCGCATCGTGGCGTGCCCCGGCTGCTATCCCACCGGTGCGCTCCTCGGGCTCGTGCCGCTGGCGCGGGCCGGGCTGCTCCGCGAGCCCGTCGTCATCGACGCCAAGTCCGGCACCACCGGCGCCGGACGGACCGTCAAGACGGAGCAGCTCTTCGCCGAGGTGAACGAGAACTTCCGGCCCTACGCGATCGGCGAGCACCGGCACGGGCCCGAGATCGACCAGGAGCTGCGCGCGGCGGGCGCCGCCGGAGGGGCCCTCCTCGTGCCCCACCTGCTGCCGCTGAGCCGCGGCCTGCTCTGCACCATGTACGTGCGCGTCGCGGGCGGGCGGCCGCCGCTCGCGGAGCTCTTCCAGCGCGCGTACGGCAGCGAGCCGTTCGTCGTGCTGCGCGGCGAGCAGGCGCCGCCCGAGCTGCGCGAGGTGCGGGGCACCAACCGCTGCGCCATCGGCTGGCGCTGGGACGCCGCCTCGGGTCAGGCGATCGTGGTGACGGCCATCGACAACCTCG
>JBKPBB010000130.1:0-4614 GCA_046744245.1 Thermodesulfobacteriota bacterium | reverse complement strand
GACGCTGCCGACGATCACGGTGACGCTGCCGCTGCCGCTGCCGACGACTACGCTGACACTGCCGCTGCCGCTTCCTTGACCATCATGAGGGTGGAACTGCCGGCTCACGCAGCGACGATGGCCCGGACGTAGCCGAGGACGTCAGTCCTCGCGCGGCGTCCGGGCCGGAGGTGCATACGGAGGGACTTCTGGCGCGGCAGCTAACTAACTAGATGAGCGCCAGCACCTCCTGTGATGCGCGCTCACCCGAGCGGACCGCGCCGTCCATGTATCCGTTCCAGAAGGTCGAGGTCTCGGTTCCCGCCCAGTGGATGCGGCCGACCGGCGTCCGGAGCGCCGTCCCGAAGTCGATCAGCGTGCCCGGCCCGAGGACGGCGACCGGGCAGCCGCGGTTCCACGGCTCGGCGGACCAGTTGAACTCCACGATCCCGCCGGGGTTGAGGGCCTCGTTCCCGAAGTAGTTGGCGAGGTTCTGCAGGGCGGCGGCTTGGCGCTCGGCGTCGGACCGGTTCTCCCACACGCGCGCCTCGTGACCGCCGATGAAGCCCATCATGATCCCGAGGCTGCCATCGGCCGGCGACGTGTCGAAGGTGACCTTGATGGGACCGATCTCGCTCACGGCCTGGCCGGAGAGGCCCTTGGCGCGCCAGAAGGGCGTCGTGTAGATCGCCTCGAACTTCATCAGCGACCCCTGCGGCATGTGCTGCACGAGCTGGTCGCGCAGCGGGGGCAGGGGCGGCTGGTAGTCGATGCGTCCCGCGAGCGTGGGCGGGATGGCGACGATCACGCGCTGCCCGGTCACACTGAAGCGGTCGGAGAGCACGGTCACGCCGGATGACGACTGCGTGATGCGGCGCGCCGGCGCGCTCAGCACGACGCGCTGCCCGAGCTGGGCGGCGACCCGCAGCGCGACCGTCTGCGCGCCCCCGACGAAGCGGCTCTCCTGCGCGCCGCCGGCGGTGTCGAAGTTACGCTCGAAGGTGCCCGGGTTCTGCTCGTTCCCCGAGGCGGCGATGTAGAAGAGCGTGTAGAGGAGGGAGAGCTCGCGCGGCTCGCAGCCGAAGATCGCCTCGGTGGCCGCCGACGAGACCGCCATGAACTCGTCGCTGCCGCTGGTGTTCGCGCGCAGCCAGGTGTCGAGCGTCTGCCGGTCCCACTGCTCGGCGCTCGACGACTCCCAGGGCCGGTCGACGGGCACGCTGCTCGACATCTGGTCGAGCTGGGCGACGGCCAGCACGATGTCGGGGTCCACGACCGGGTCGACCGGCGCCGTGCCGAAGGGCGTGTCGTTCGGATACTCCTCGCGCCCCCTCGGCCCGTAGAAGACGTTGTTGCCGGTGTTGTAGGTCGGGAAGGTCCCGACGCCGACCGCTGCGGCGAGCGCCTGGATGTGGTCCTGCGTCGGCCCGGTGAACATGCCGCCGAGCTCGGTGTAGGCACCGTTGGCGAGCGGGTGGTTGAGGACGCGACCTCCGACCCGGTCGCGGGCTTCGAGCACGATCACCGAGCGGCCGGCCCTCACGATCTCGCGCGCCGCCGTGAGCCCGGCGAGCCCCGCGCCGACGACGATGACGTCGGCGGAGCGCGTGGCCGCGTCGCTGGACCTGGGCAGCGCGGCGACGGCAGCGCCGGCCGCCGCAGCGCCGATCAGGCCGCGACGCGTGATTCCCTTCGTCGCCATCTCGCCTCCCTCACGCCGTGACGGCCGCGGCAGTGCCGCGGCCGTGCGTTGACCCGGCTGCTCTCGACCGCCGAGCCGTCGTATCCCACTTTCGTACAGCGCCTCGGGTCGAGGACCAACAGGAGAGATCGTGATTCCACGGAGAATTTTTCGGGTACGGATCACGAGTCCGGCAGGGGATCAGTGGTCGGCGCGGGGCCCCGCAGGATGGGAGGCCTGCGCCGCCGCGGGCGACGCGGCCGTGCTCCCGGCGCCGCCGGTCGCGGAGCCGAAGGCTCCCGCCGCCGCTGGTTCCCCCGCCTCGCCGGGGCGCGTCGGTCACGAATGACAGCCGGCTCCGTCAACTCATCATTTCATGCCCAGCACCTTCAAACGCGGCCGGCCGCCCGCTATCCTTCGGCGGAAGGTGTCGCGGATCACGAGGGAGGCGCGCTCGACGAGCAAGGCCGAGGAGAGGCTTCGCGGCTTTCTCGAAGAGTTCTCGCCATGCTCGGGCACGAGCTGCGCAACCCCCTCGGCGCCATCCGGACCGCGCTGCAGGTGATCGATCACGCCGGCGCCTCGCCCGAGGAGGCCGCCCGCCAGCGCGCCATCATCGAGCGCCAGATGCGCCATCTGGCGCACCTGGTCGACGACCTGCTCGACGTCTCGCGCGTGCTCTCCGGGCGGATCGAGCTCGATGCCCGCCGCATCGACCTGAACGAGATCGCGCGCCAGTCGCTCCTCGCCCTGCGCGGCGATACCCGCATGCAGGAGCACGACGTCTCGCTCTCGGTCCAGGCCGAGCCGGTCGAGGTGTTGGGTGACGGCACGCGCCTCGAGCAGATCGTGTTCAACCTGCTCGACAACGCGCTCAAGTACACGCCCGCAGGCGGCCGGGTCGAGATGACGGTCGCGCGCGAGGGCGGCGAGGGCGTGATCCGGGTGCGCGACACGGGGATGGGCATCGCCCCGGAGATGTTGCGGCACGTCTTCGAGCTGTTCATGCGGGCCGACGCGCCGCTCGCGCGCTCGCGCGGCGGCCTCGGGCTCGGGCTCACGCTCGTGCACCGCCTGGTCGAGCTGCACGGCGGGCGGGTGTCGGCGACCAGCGAGGGAGTGGGCCGCGGGAGCGAGTTCGTGGTGTCGCTGCCCCTGATCGCGCCCGCCGCGGTCGCGGCCGGACCGGCGGAGCGCGTCTCGGTGCCGCCGGCGCCCCCGCGTCGCGTGCTCGTGATCGAGGACAACCCCGACGCCCGCAATGCGCTCCGCGCGCTGCTCGAGGTGTGGGGGCACCAGGTCGAGGTCGCCGAGGACGGCCCGCGCGGCTTCGAGATGGCGCTCGCGAGCCGCCCCGACGTCGTGGTGGTCGACATCGCGCTTCCGGGCCTCGACGGCTACCACGTGGCGCACGGGCTCCGCACAGCGCTCGGTGCGGACACCGGTTTGCTCGTCGCGCTCACCGGCCGCGGACAGCCCGATGACCGCCGCCGCGCGCTCGAGGCGGGGTTCGATCTTCACCTCGTGAAGCCGGTCGACCCGCAGGTGCTGTCGGAGGCCCTCTCGCGCGCGCCGGGGCGCGGAACGCTCCACCAGCCCTGAGCGGCTCACGCCCTTCCCGCGACGCTCCTCGCCACCGCCTCCACAACCTCCGCCGGATCCACCGGCTTCGTCAGGTGCGCGTCGAACCCCTCCGCCATCGCCCGCGCCCGATCCTCCGCGCTCGCGAGCGCCGTGATCGCGATCGCCGGGATGCGCGACCCGCGCGACCGGATCTCCCGGATCAGCGCGTACCCATCCTCGTCCGGCATCGCGATGTCCGTCAGCAGCACGTCCGGGGGCTCCGTCTCCACTCGCTCCAGCGCCTCCCGCACCGACGCGGCGGAGCCCACCTCCGCCCCGCACGCCGCCAGCAGCGCCGACAGCACCTCCCGCGCATCCGGCTCGTCGTCCACGACCAGCACGCGCAGGTGGTCCAGCGTGGGCAGCGGCGCGTGCGGCGACCCCGCGGACAACGCCACGCGGCCCGCGACGGCCGGCCTCGGCGCGAGGGGGAGCCGCACCCGGAAGGTTGCCCCCTGCTGCGCGCCCGCGCTCTCGGCCTCGATCGACCCACCGTGCATCTCGACCAGCCGCCGCGCGATCGCGAGCCCCAGGCCGAGCCCGCCGTAGCGCCGCGTGATCGAGCTGTCGGCCTGCTGGAACTGGTCGAAGACGTGCGGCAGCACGTGCGCGGGGATGCCGATCCCCGTGTCGCTCACCGTGACCTGCGCGGTGCCGTCCGCGCGTTCGAGCGCGAGCGTGATGTGGCCGCCCCCCGGCGTGAACTTGATGGCGTTCGAGAGCAGGTTCTCGAACACCTGGTTCAGGCGGGCCGGGTCGCCCCGCACGGGGCCGGGCATCGCGTCGAGCCGCACGTCGAGCGTGATCCCGTTGACCGTGGCCGCCGCGCGCGCGACCTCCGCCCGCGCCGCGAGGATCGCCGCCAGGTCGACGGCCTCGAGCTGCAGGCTCACCTTGCCGGCGGCGATGCGCGAGATGTCGAGCAGATCCTCCACCAGGCGGACCTGCGCCCTCGCCGCGGACTCGATGCTCGCGAGCGCATTCGGGACGCGCTCCTCGCTCACCAGCCCGCGTCGCAGCATGCCCGTCCAGGTGAGCACGGCGCTGAGCGGCGAGCGCAGCTCGTGCGAGAGCGTCGCCAGGAAGCGGTCGCGCGCGAGCGTCGCCGCCTCCGCCTCCGCGCGGGCCCGGTCGGCCTCGATGCGCGCCGCGGACTCGCTCGCCATGACCCGGTCGCGCTCGCGCTCGAGCTGCTTGCGCTCCGTCACGTCGCGGCAGATGGCGCGGATGCCTCCGCAGCTCCCGTCCGGGTCGCGGACGACGGACGGGACGGTCTCGAGCCAGCGCAACCCGCGCACGGTGCGCGCCTCGAACTCGAGGAGCGGGAGCGC
>JBKPBB010000105.1:0-2594 GCA_046744245.1 Thermodesulfobacteriota bacterium | reverse complement strand
GGTAGTCGGTCGAGAAGACGAGGTTCTCGTCGCCGAACCACTCGACGTACTGCTTGACCGGCGTCTCGTCCGCCTCGACGGCGAGGAAGCAGTTCGAGCGGAAGTACTCCGACGGCTTCTTCCGCACCTCCGGCACCTCGTGGCGGCCCACCCACTCCCAGTGCTCGTCGAGCCGGTGGAAGAGCCACGGCGCCCAGCCGCAGTTGCCCTCGAGGAGCCCGACGCGGAGACCCGGGAAGCGCGCGAGCACCCCGCCGGCGCAGAGGCTCACGGCGACGAACATGACGCCCAGCGGTTGGCCGAAGGTGTGCCACATGACGAGCTTGTCGAGGACCTCGAGCGAGAAGTCGGGCTTCAAGTACGTCTGGCCGCCGCCGTGGAAGGTGACCGGGATGCCGAGGCGCTCGCACTCGGCCCACAGCGGGTCGTAGTAGGGGTCGTGCCAGGGGCGGCGGGCGACGCAGCCGGGTGCCAGGAAGATCGCCTTGAAGCCGAGCTGCTCCACGCAGCGCCGGGTCTCGGCCACCGCCGCCGCGACGTCGTGCGGCGCCACCATGCCGGCGCCGAGCATGCGCTCGGGCGCGTGCGCGCAGAAGTCGCGCAGCCAGTCGTTGTAGGCGCGCGCGATGGCGGCAGCGAAGTCGGGCTCGAGGCCGTCGATGCCCATCACCTGAGGCACGTCGAGGCCGAGCACGAAGAGCCCGCGGCTCGGGAAGAGGACGGCCGCGTCGAGCCCCTCGCGATCCATCGCCTGGAGCTGCGAGAGGGCGTCCCAGCCGCGCCGCTCCGCCTCGGCGAATGCCTCGTCCTGCGCCGTGCTCCAGGGTCCCGCGGCGTCGCCGCGCTGCGGGCGCACCGTGCCGATCCGGAGCACGACGGACGATTTGATCTTGACGCGCATGTCGCGGCGCAGCTCGGTCAAACCGACGGGTGCAGCGTGCTTCCAGGCCTTATCGATGTAGCGCTGCCACAGGTCGGGCGGTTCGAGCACGTGCATGTCGCTGTCGGCGACCCGGAAGCCGCGCGCCGTCACGGGAGCTTACCTCGCTCGCCGGCTGCGCGCCGCGGCGCGCGGGCTCGGACGGCTGCCCGCCGCCTTCCGCCGCGCCTTCGGCGGCAGCGTCTCCGTGTGCCGGAAGGCGCGCGCGACCCAGCGGCGGAGCGCCGGCTCGTCGGCTGAGAGCGCCCCGGTCACCGCCACCCAGCCGGTCATGCGGCGCCCGGGCATGGGCTCGAAGTCGGTGGCGCCGTGCTGCTTCGCTTCGGCGATGCCCGCCTCGTCGAGTCGCAGCACGACGCGGTCCTCGTGCAGGCCGGCGAACATGTTCCCGTTCACGAAGGCGGCCGGGTAGCCGAACATGGGGCGCCGCTCGGCGCCGCCGCCGGAGGGGACGACGCGCGCGAAAGCGGCGATCAGCTCCGGCGGCGACTTCTTCCAGGCCATCGGCGTCCCCGCTCGTAGCCCCTCGCTCGCGCTCGAGTCAAGGCGGTCGCGGCGCCGCCGCCGCCGCGCTATGCTCGGCCGCGGAGGATCCCGCGATGGAGAAGGCCACGTTCGCCGCCGGCTGCTTCTGGAGCGTGGAGGAAGCGTTCCGCCACGTGGACGGCGTCGCCTCGACCGCCGTCGGCTACTCGGGCGGCCACCTTCCGAACCCGACCTACCACGACGTCTGCTCCGGCGGCACCGGCCACGCCGAGAGCGTGCAGGTGGAGTACGACCCGGCGCGCGTCTCCTACGAGCAGCTGCTCGACGTGTTCTGGGAGAACCACGATCCGACCCAGCTGAACCGCCAGGGTCCCGACGTCGGCACGCAGTACCGCTCGGCGATCTTCTTCCACACGCCCGCGCAGGAGGCGGCGGCGCGCGCCTCGAAGGCGCGCCTCGAGGCGTCGGGGCGCTTCCGGCGGCCGATCGTCACCGAGATCACGCCGGCATCGACCTTCTACCGCGCCGAGGAGTACCACCAGCGCTACCTCGAGAAGCGCGGGCTGGCGCACTGCCGGATCGGCTGAGGCGCGAAAGCCGAGGCGCACGCTCCGGCCGCTAATCTCTCGCGGCCGTTAGCCGCCGCCCTGCGTCGACACGTGGTGAGCGAAGGTCCGCCGCCATCGCCGCGCGCTCGGCGATCAGCCGATCGAAGGCGGCGAGAACGAAGGGGTCGCCGGAGCGCAGGCCGGCGCGCACCCGTTGGACCGCGGCGACATGCTCACCCAGCGCGTCGCGCGCGCCCGCGAGGTCGCCCGCGCCGACGCGGGCACGGGCAAGGTCGAAGAGGAGAATCGAGCGACGCACCGCCGACGGCCCATCGGCGGGCGGGTCGTGCGGGAGGAGGCCGAGCGCGGCCGCGAACCGATCGGCGGCCTCCTCACTGCGACCCCGCATCAGGTAGAGGATGCCCACGCGCTGCTGGGAGTCGGGCGACCGTGGACGGCTCTGCGCCGCGTCCAGGTACGATCGTTCCACGTCGAGATCGCCATGCGCCCTGGGATCCAGGTGCACGGGGTCGGCGACCCACGTGACACCGAGGCCCAGCGCTGCCACCGCCGCCGCTCCGGTGAGCGCCGTGAGCGGGCCGGGGCCCGCTGACGCCCGG
>JBKPBB010000161.1:0-4349 GCA_046744245.1 Thermodesulfobacteriota bacterium | reverse complement strand
CTGCCCCCGCTGCCGCCAGGCGATGCCGGTCCGCAAGCGCCTCCTCCTCGTGCTGCTCGACGGCGAGAAGCACGAGTACGTCTGCCAGCGCTGCGGCACGCCGTGCGCGTCCAAGATCGAGCCGCTGCCGCGCGTGATGGGCTGACATGGGCCCGCACCAGCAGCATCCGCATCACCAGGCGAAGACGCGGCACGCCCTGTGCGCCATCGTCACGGTGAGCGACACGCGCACGCCCGAGAGCGACGCGAGCGGCGTGTGCATCCGTGCGCTCCTCGAGGAGGCGGGGCACCGCGTCCTCTCCTACACCATCCTGCCCGACGACCCGGGGCGCATCCGCGCCCACCTCGAGGAGCTCTTCGGCGTGCCCGGCCTGGACGCCGTGATCCTGAACGGGGGCACGGGGCTCGCGCCGCGCGACACCACCTACGAGGCGATCACGGGCCTCCTCGAGAAGCGCCTCGACGGCTTCGGCGAGCTCTTCCGCATGATCTCGTACCAGCAGGTGGGCGCGGCGGCCATGCTGTCGCGCGCCGTGGCGGGCGTGGCGCGCGGCAAGATCGTCGTCTCGCTCCCCGGCGCGCCCGCGGCGGTCGAGCTCGCGATGCAGAAGCTCCTCCTCCCCGAGCTCGGCCACCTGGTCCACCTGGTGCGCGGGTAGCGCATGCGCGTCCGCCTCCGCTTCTTCGCCGCACTGCGCGAGCGCATGGGGGCGCGCGCCGAGCGGAGCATCGAGCCGGGGACGACCGTGGGCGCGCTCTGGCGGGCGCTGGTCGCGGAGCGCCCGGAGCTGGCCGCGACCCGCGTGCGCGTCGCCGTGAACGAGACGTACGTCGAGCCCTCGCACCGGCTCGCCGACGGTGACGAGGTGGCGTTCTTCCCGCCCGTCAGCGGGGGAGCCTAGACGATGTTTCGCATCGTGCGCGCGCCGATCGTGCTCGACCGCCTGGTGCGCGCCGTGCGCGACCCCGCGGCCGGCGCGCTCGTCGTCTTCCTCGGCACGACGCGCAACCAGAACGCCGGCCGGCGCGTCGTCCGTCTCGAGTACGAGGCGTACGATCGCATGGCGGTGGCCGAGATGCGCCGCCTCGCCGCCCAGGCGAAGCGGCGCTGGCCCATCCGCAAGGTCGCGATGGCGCACCGGATCGGGTTCGTGCCGGTCGGCCGGGCGAGCGTCGCGATCGTGGTCTCGGCCGGGCACCGCGCCCCGGCGTTCGCCGCCTGCCGCTGGCTCATCGATCGGCTGAAGGCGATCGTGCCGATCTGGAAGCGCGAGCACTTCCGCGGCGGCCGGGTGTGGATCGGGCCGCAGTCGGGCGCCCCGCGGCGGGCCCGCGCGGCGCGCCGCCCGGGCGGCTGATGCCCCCCGAGCGCCTGCTGAGCGTCATCACCGTCGACATCCTCGTCATCCTCGTCGTGTCGCGCCTGCTGGGCGTCGCGCTCCGCGCCATCGGCCAGCCGCAGGTGATGGGTGAGGTGATCGGCGGCATCCTGCTCGGCCCCTCGCTGCTCGGGTGGGCGGCGCCGGGCGTGTCCGCGGGGCTCTTTCCCCCCGCGGTGCTCCCCTATCTCCGCGTGCTCAGCGAGTACGGGATCGTCTTCTTCTTGTTCCTGGTCGGGCTCGAGCTCGACCCGGCGCTCATGCGCGGGCGCGGCCGCGCCGCGGTGGTGACCTCGCACTCGAGCATCCTCACGCCGTTCGTGCTCGGCATCGGGCTGGCCGCCTGGCTGTACGCAGAGCAGGCCCCGCACGGCGTGCGCTTCCTGCCCTTCGCCCTCTTCATGGGCGCCTCGATGTCGATCACCGCCTTTCCGGTCCTGGCGCGCATCCTCATCGAGCGCGACCTGCTGAAGACGAAGGTGGGAGCCGTCACGATCGTGTGCGCGGCGGTGGACGACGTGACCGCCTGGTGCCTGCTCGCCTTCGTCGTGGCGGTGGTCGGCACGGCGGACCTCGCCGGGGCCGCGCGCACCCTCGTCCTCGTCCTCGCGTACGTGGCCGCAATGCTCGTCCTCGTGCGGCCGCTTCTCAGGCGGCTCAGCGCCATGGTCGATCGCACCGGCCGGCTCTCCCAGAACCTGGTCGCGATCGTGTTCCTGCTCGTGCTCGCGAGCGCGTTCGCCACCGACACGATCGGCATCCACGCCATCTTCGGCGGGTTCATGTTGGGCGCGATCATGCCGAAGGACGCGCTCTTCACCCGCGAGCTGGTCGACAAGGTCGAGGACTTCGCGGTCGTGTTCCTGCTGCCGATCTACTTCGCCTACACGGGCCTCCGCACCCAGATCGGGCTCCTCGACGAACCCCGCCTCTGGCTCGAGTGCGGCCTGGTGATCGGCGTCGCCACCCTCGGCAAGTTCGGCGGCTCGGCGCTCGCGGCCCGGGTCACGGGCCTCGGCTGGCGCGAGGCGTGCGCCCTCGGCGTGCTCATGAACACGCGCGGGCTGATGGAGCTGATCATCCTCAACATCGGCTACGACCTCGGCGTCCTCTCGCCCGCGCTGTTCGCGATGATGGTGCTCATGGCGGTCGCCACCACGCTCGCGACCACCCCCGTGCTGGCGGCCATCTACCCGCCCGCGCTCTTCCGCGCCGAGCTCGCCGCGGCGCCCACGACCGCGCGCGGCGTGCTCGCGGCGGTGGCCCTTCCCAGCTCCGGCCCGCTCCTCGTCGACGTGGCCGCCGCGCTCGCCGAGAATGCCGAGAGCCCGCTCTACGTCATCCATCTCGAGCGGCCGCCCGAGCGCGGCATGCTCGGCGTCGGCGTGGCGGCGGCGGCGAGCAACTCGACCGCGCTCGCGCCGACCCTCGCGCACGCGCAGGCGCGCGGGCTCAGCGTGCGCCCGCTCCAGTTCCTCTCGCGCAGCCCCGCCGACGACATCCGCGACGTGGCGCGGGCCAAGGGCGCGGGGCTGGTGGTCATGGGGTGGCACAAGCCGGTGTGGAGCCGCACCGTGCTGGGCGGCACCGTGCAGGCGGTGATGCGCGAGGCCGACGCCGACGTGGCGGTGCTGATCGACCGCGGCCTCGCCTGGCCGCCGCGGCGCGTGCTGGTGCCGTTCGCGGGGACGGCCCAGGACCGGGCCGCGCTCCGGCTCGCTGCGCGCGTCGCGCGCCGCGATGGGGCGGCGCTCACCGTGCTCGGCGTCGTGCGCCCGGGTGACGCGGCCCCCGCGGTCGAGCTCCCCGAGGGTGTGCCGCCGATGCGCGTGATCGCTGCCGCCTCGCCGATCGACACCGTGATCCGCGAGGCGGCGGCGCACGATCTCACCGTGCTCGGCGTCGGCGAGGGGTGGCAGCTCGAGCCGCACGTCTTCGGGCTGCGCTCCGAGCGCCTCGCCGCCGACTGCCCGTCGTCGCTGCTCGTCGTACGCGGCCGGAGCGACGCCGCGTCCTGAGCCGCCGGGCAAGGTTTGCGTTGTCGGCACTCCTTCGCCATGGTAGGAGCACGAGGTTCATGTACCGCTCCCGCTCCGCCGCCGTGGTGATGCTCGCGTTCCTGGCGACGGGGTGCGCGGGGCTGCGCCATGGCATGCGGCTCGGGCGCGGGGCTGGCTTCGGTCCAGCGGTCGAGCTGCCGCTGGATGCCGTGGCGATGGGGAGCTTCTTGAAGGGCGAGGTGGCGCTCACGCGGAACGACATGGACACGGCGCTCGCGGCCTTCCAGGCGGCGGTGGCGGCCGATCCCGACGCGCCGCTCCTGCGCCTGCGTCTCGCCCCGCTCTACGTCCGCAGCGGCCAGCTCGACCGCGCCCTCGAGCAGGTGAATGCGGTGGTGAAGGCCGAGCCGGCCAACCTGGAGGCGCTCGGTCTCCAGGCAGGCGTCCTCTCCGCCCTCGGGCGCGACGACGAGGCCGTCGCCACGTACGAGCGCGTGCTGAAGCTCGATCCGGAGAGCCAGGACGCCTACCTCTACCTGGGCGCCCTCTACAGCAAGAAGGGCGAGACCGAGAAGGCGGTCGCGACGCTGAAGCGCCTGATCGCCAAGAACCCCGGCTCGATCCTCGGCTACTACTACCTGGGGCGTGTGCACGCCACGGCCCGCCAGCTCGACAAGGCCGAGCACTACTATCTGGAAGCGCTCAAGTTGAACCCGCAGTCGGAGCTCATCCTGACCGACCTCGCGCTCACCTACGAGCTCCAGGGCCGCACCGACAGGGCGATCGAGCTCTACCAGCGCATCCTGACGCTCAACCCGAACAGCGTGATCGTCCGCCGCCGCCTGGGCGGCCTCTACGTCGGGCAGAAGAAGCTCGACGAGGCGCTCTCGCAGTTCCAGGAGATGGAGAAGGTCGACGCCGATCCGCGCGAGGCGCGCACCAAGATCGGACTCATCTACCTGGAGAAGGG
>JBKPBB010000103.1:0-1808 GCA_046744245.1 Thermodesulfobacteriota bacterium | reverse complement strand
GCGCTGGCGGGCGCCGTGCGCGGCGCCGCGGACCCGTTCCGCGCGCTCGCCGCCCTCGCGCGCGAGCCAGAACGGAGCTAGACTGCCGCCGGATGTCCGAGGTTCCCGCCGTCGCCCCCGGAGGCGTCCGCTTCGCGGCCGACCGCATGCTCGGCCGGCTCGCGCGCTGGCTCCGCATCCTGGGGCACGACGTGGCCTACGGGCCGCACCTCGGGGGCCGGACGCTGGTGCGCTGCGCGCGGCAGGAGGGGCGGCTCATCCTGACGCGCGACACGCGTCTCGAGCGCGATCCCGAGCTGCCGCCGCACCTCTTCGTCACCAGCGACCACTTCCGCGAGCAGCTCCGCCAGGTCGCGGCCGCGGTCCCCATCGGCGGCGCGCCGCTGCTCGGGCGCTGCCTCGACTGCAACCGCGTGCTCGACGCGGTGCCGCGCGAGCGCGCCGAGGGCCGCGTCCCGCCCTTCGTCTACCAGCGCCACGAGCGCTTCCTCGCCTGCGCGGGCTGCGGGCGGCTCTACTGGCCGGCGACGCACCGCGCCCACATGCTGCGCGAGCTGGCGGCGCTCGGCCTGGCCGAGAGTCGATCATGAGCGATCCCGCGCCCGCCCTCGAGAGCGACTTCCCGGTCGCCCGCTGCGCGCGCTGCGCGCGCGAGGTGCTGACGCACGTGCACCTCGACGAGGGCGGCGCGGCGCGGCGCCTCTGCCTCCACTGCGACGCGGAGATCGACCCGGCCGAGGTGCGCTGGCTGGGCGAGGCGGAACTCGAGCCGCTCGGCTATGGGCTGCACCGGGCCGAGGAAGGCGGCTGCGGCCGGCCGGGCTGTGGCCGCGGCAACTGCGGCAGCCGGCGATGACCCAACCCATCTCAGAGGAGAGCGTTCGACCATGACCGAGCGAGTGCGAGAGATCCTGAGCGGGTACGGGAGCGACAACCCGGGCACGCTGGCCAACCTGGCGCGCCTGATGAACCACGGGCGCCTGGCGGGCACGGGCAGGTTCGTGATCCTGCCCGTCGACCAGGGCTTCGAGCACGGCCCGGCGCGCTCCTTCGCGCCCAATCCCCCCGGCTACGACCCGCGCTACCACTTCGAGCTGGCGCTGGCGGCGGGCTGCAACGCCTACGCGGCGCCGCTCGGCTTCCTCGAGGCCGGCGCGGCGGAGTTCGCGGGTGAGATCCCGCTCATCTTGAAGCTCAACAACTCCGACAGCCTCTACGGCGGCAACGACCCGTGCCCCGCGATCACCGCCAGCGTCGACGATGCGCTCCGTCTGGGGTGCAGCGCGATCGGCTTCACCATCTACCCGGCCTCGGCGGCGCGCAACGAGATGTACGGTCAGATCCGCGCGCTGGCCGAGGAAGCCAAGCGCAAGGGCCTGGCGGTCGTCGTCTGGTCCTACCCGCGCGGCTCGGGCATCTCCAAGGAGGGCGAGACGGCGATCGACGTGGTCGCCTACGCGGCGCAGATCGCCTGCCAGCTCGGCGCGCACGTCGTCAAGGTGAAGCCGCCGACGGCGCACATCGAGCAGGCCGCGGCGAAGAAGGTCTACGAGAAGGAGCGCATCCCGATCGCGACCCTGGCCGAGCGGGTGCGCCACGTCGTGCAGAGCGCCTTCAACGGGCGGCGGATCGTCATCTTCTCGGGCGGCGAGGCGAAGGACACCGCCGCCATCTTCGAGGAGGTGCGCGCCATCCGCGACGGCGGCGGCTTCGGGTCGATCATCGGCCGCAACTCCTTCCAGCGGCCGCGGAGCGAGGCGCTCGACTTCCTGCGCCAGGTGATCGACATCTATGCCGGCAAGACGAAG
>JBKPBB010000285.1:0-5669 GCA_046744245.1 Thermodesulfobacteriota bacterium | reverse complement strand
GGCGGCGGCGGAGGAAGAGCTCCGGCGAGTTGGCGAGGAGGCAGGCCTGGCCCACGTCGAGGTAGGCGCCGTGCGGCACCGGGTGGCGGCGCGCGAGCGAGGCGAAGAGCGCCCACGCCGGCGCCGCGAGCGGTGCGGCGTAGGGCTGCGTCAGGTTCACCTGGTAGACGTCGCCCGCGGCCAGGTAGTCGAGGATGCGGCGGACGGCGGCCAGGTAGCGCGCGCGGGGGAGGAGCGGCGCGAGTGGCGCCGCCGCGAGCGGCCCCTCCCAGGCGGGTGCGGGGACGGCGAGGCGCTCGAGCCACGGCACGCGCGCGCTCGCCGGCTCGGCGCACACGAGCGTGTACTGCGCGCGGCTCCGGTCGTACGCGAGCACCGGATCGTAGCGGGAGAGGACGGCGAGCGGCCCGTCGGGTGCGGGCGGTCCGCCGTCGCGCCCCGGCTCCGTGCAGCGGCCGAGCTCGTAGGCCAGGTACCCAACCGCGCTTCCGTAGGGGAAGGGCAGGGAAGGGCCCTCGGCGACGAAGCGCTCGAGGGCGGCGAGCGGATCGCCCCCTGCGAGGCGGCCGTCGCGCTCGATGCACCCGTCGGCGAGGATGCGGAGCCGCGCCCGCGGCGCGCAGCCGAGGAGCGTCAGCGGCTGCGCGGGGTCCGGCACCTCGAGCAGGAACGCGCCCGGCTCGGCGGCGAGGCTCGCGAGCACCTCCAGCGGATCGCGGCGGAGCGCCAGCGGCACGACGCGCATGGCGGCGGATCGTAGGGGTGGGTCGCGGGCGCGTCAACCGTTCCGGCCACGGAGCGCGGCGCGCCGCCGCCTCGCGCTCCGACGGCTACCACATCGCCCTCGCCGCGGCGCTCGCCCTCGCCCCGCTCGCCGTCGAGCCGGTGCACGAGCACGCCTTCGTGACCGCGTTCCTCACCCGCTGGGGCGACGCGGTCGGGCGGGATCGACCCGCGGCCCGCTCGTCCCGCTAGCTGGTCACGCGTCGCCGGTCTTTCGCGCCCGCGCTTGCGTCCCGCCGGACGAGCGTCTAGCGTCGGCCCCGTGAACGCCGCCGTCGGTTTGATCGAGCGGGTGCTCCCCTCGACGGTCCATCTCCAGGCGCGCATCCCCGAGTCGCATCCCTCGGCGCGCATCCTCGGAGCCGAGCGCATGGGCTCCGGCACGGTCGTCGACGCGGCGGGCCTCATCCTCACCGTCAACTACGTGGTGCTCGGGGCCGAGCAGGTGCGCGTCACGCTCCTCGACCAGCGCGCCTACGTCGCGGAGGTGGTGCGGCACGACTACGCCTCGGGCCTCGCCCTGGTGCGCATCCCGGAGGACCACCTGTCGGCATTGCCCCTGCGCCGCACGACGGACCTCGTGCCGGGCGAGGAGGTGTTCATCGTCGCCAGCGTCGGCGAGGGCGGGGTGCGCGTGGCGAGCGGCGCGATCAGCTACATCGGCCCCTTCGACGCCAACTGGGAGTACGTCCTCGACCGGGCCATCATGACGACCGCCATGAACCCCGGGCTGGGCGGTGGCCCGCTCCTCGACACGCAGGGGCGCGTCGTGGGCGTGGTCTCGCTCAACCTGAACGAGATCGGGCGCTTCTCGCTCTCGATCCCTGCCGACTACTACCTGGACGGACGGGATACGCTGCTCGGCGGGCGCGCGCCGGCGGCCACCACGCGCGCCTGGCTCGGCATCTTCTGCTACGCCGTGAAGGACCACGTCGTGATCGCCGGGCTGCTTCCCGGCGGCCCCGGCGAGCAGGCGGGCTTGAAGGCGGGCGACGTCATCCTCGCCGTCGACGGCCAGGACGTGGGCGACCGCCGCTCGCTCTACCGGCTCCTCTGGACCCACCGCCCCGGCGAGTCGGTCACGCTCAAGATCTTCCGCGGGCGGGAGATGTGTACCGTCACCGTCGCCTCGGGCGACGTCGAGGAGTTTTTCAGCTAACACTTTTGGGGGGCCCGTCCGGTGCTCGCTCGCTCCGCTCGCTGCGGTCCAACGTCCGCGCGGCTTCCGCCGCGCGCCCCCAAACCCCCGCGCCGGGCGCGGCGCATGTCCGCGCCCGGCGCTTAAACTCTTCGCAGTGCGCTCGACCATGCCGCTCGGCGACTTCCTGGTCGCCTACCTCCGCAAGATCGGCGTCACGCACCTCTTCGGCATCCCGGGCGATCTCGTGCTGCGGCTGTTCTCGCGCCTCGGGAAGCCGCGCGGGCTCAAGATCGTCACGCTCTCGCACGAGCCGGGCGTCGGCTTCGCGGCCGACGGCTACGCGCGCGCCACGGGACAGATCGGCGTCGTGTGCGTCACCTACGGGGCGGGCGGGCACAACATGGTGAACCCGGTCGCCGGCTCGTTCTCGGAGCGCGTGCCGGTGCTGGTGATCAGCGGCGGGCCGGGCGAGGAGGAGCGCAAACTCGGCACGCTCATCCACCACCAGGCGAAGGAGATCGAGTCGCAGCTCCGCATCTACCGGGAGCTCACCTGCGCCGCGCGCGTGATCGACGATGCCGCCACGGCGGCCGAGAGCGTGCACGAGGTGGTGCGCACCGTGTGGCGCGAGCAGCGCCCCGGCTACCTCGAGATCCACCGCGACATGGTCGAGCGCCCGATCCCGGTGCCGCGCGGCATCATCGCCTGGGACGGCGCGCTCGTCTTCGGTCGCTCCGACGAGCGGCGGGTCGACGAGGCGGTGCGCGAGACGGCCGAGCGCTTCAACGCCGCGCGCCGCCCGCTCACCATGGTCGGGATCGAGACCTTTCGCTACAAGCTCCAGAAGGACATCCGCGCGCTGGCCGAGCGCATGGGCGCGCCCGTCACCACCACCGTGCTCGGCAAGGGCGCCTTCCCGATGGACCACCCGCTCTTCATGGGCGTGCACATCGGCCCGCTGAGCCCGCCCCCGATCGTGAAGCGCGTCGATCGGGCGGACCTGGTGCTCAACCTGGGCACGCTGCTCACCGACATGAACCTCGGCAGCCGCCCGCCGCAGATCACCCGCGACCGCTCCATCTGGGCGGTCGGCGGGCGCGTCAACGTGAGCTTCCACACCTACACGGACGTGCACATCCGTGACTTCGTGCGCGGCCTCCTGCGCGCGCCGCTCCACCGGCACAAGGAGAAGGTCCGCTACTGCGACAACCTGCCCCGGCAGCCGGCGGAGACGAAGCGGCGGCTCCGCGTGACCGACGTGCTGCACGAGGTGAACCGCTTTCTCCGCGACCGCCGCGGCTACATGGTGGTCGCGGAGTCCGGCGACATGCTCTTCGCCGGCCTCGACGTGCGCGTCGAGCGCGGCGGGGGCTACCTCGCGCAGGGCTACTACGCCTCCATGGGCTTCGGCGTGCCGGGCGCGCTCGGCGCGCAGCTCGGCACCGGCGACCGGCCGCTCGTCCTCTCGGGCGACGGCGCCTTCCAGATGACGGGGCCCGAGATCGCGCAGGCGCCACGCCACGGCCTCAACCCGATCGTGCTGGTCGTGAACAACGGCGGGTGGCAGATCTTCCGCTCCGTGGTCGCCCGCGCCGAGCTGCTCGACGTTCCCGCCTGGCCCTACGCCCGCCTCGCCGACGACTGGGGCGGCCGCGGCTTCTACGTCGAGCGCGTGGACGAGCTGCGTGCCGCGCTCGCCGCGGCGGCCGGCCTCGAGTCCTTCGTGGTGATCGAGGCGATCGTGCACCCCGACGACCTCTCGCCGGTGTCGCGCAAGTACATCGAGGCCTCGACGCGCCGCGGCCGGGTGGCGTCGTGATCACCGTCAGCCGCCGCTACGGGGACCTCGTGGCATCCTTCGCCTGGGCCGTGCCCGAGGAGTTCAACTTCGGCGCGCTCGTCGACGCGTGGGCGACCGACCGGAGCCGCGTCGCGCTCTACTGGGAGGACGAGGCGGGGCGCACCGAGCGCCACACCTTCTGGGACGTGAAGCAGGCGAGCAACCGCTGCATGAACGCGCTCGCCGGCCTGGGCGTGGGGCGTGGCGACCCGCTGATGGTGATGCTGCCGCGCGTCCCGGCGTGGCAGACGGCGATCGTGGGCGGCTTGAAGCTGGGCGCGCTCGTCATCCCGTGCACGGCCTCGCTGCGCGCCAAGGACATCGCCTACCGCGCCCGCCACAGCGGCGCCAAGGCGATCGTCACCACGCTCGAGCAGGTGCCCGAGGTGGAGAAGGCGCTCGCCGACGCCCCTGGGCTCACCCACCGCGTCGCGCTCGGGGGCGCGCCGGCCGGCTGGCACGACCTGGGCGCGCTCCTCGCCCGCGCCTCGTCGAGCGGCGTCCCCGCCCGCACGCGCAGCGACGAGCCCGCGCTCTGCTTCTACACCTCGGGCACGACGCGGGAGCCGAAGGCGGTGCTCCACACGCACGCGTACACCTTCGCGCACCGCTACACGGGCGAGTACTGGCTGGACCTGCAGCGGACGGACCTCCACTGGACGACCTCGGACACCGGGTGGGCCAAGGCCGCCTACGGCGTCCTCTTTGGCCCGTGGATGAACGGCGTACCAGTCTTCATGTTCAACGGCCGCTTCGACCCCGAGCGCCAGCTCGATCTCCTCGCGCGCTACGAGGTGTCGGTCTTCTGCGCCCCGCCCACCGAGTACCGCCTCCTCGTGAAGCAGGATCTGAAGCGCCGCCACCTGCCGCGCCTCCGCCACTGCACCGGCGCCGGCGAGCCGCTCAACCCCGAGGTGATCCACGCCTGGCACGACGCCCTGGGGCTCTTGATCCACGACGGCTACGGGCAGACCGAGACGATCCTCCTCGCCGCGAACCTGCCCGGCCTCCCGATCCGCCCGGGCTCGATGGGGAAGCCCTTCCCGGGCCACGACCTGCGCGTGGCCGGCGAGGACGGGAGGGAGCTGCCGCCCGGCGAGGTGGGCGAGCTCGCGCTGCGGGGCCAGCCACCGTCGCTCTTCCGCGAATACTGGAAGAGCCCGGAGGAGACGGCGGCGTGCCGGCGCGGCGAGTGGTATCTCACCGGCGATCGCGCCCGCCGCGACGAGGACGGCTACCTCTGGTTCGTCGGGCGCGCCGACGACGTCATCATCTCGGCCGGCTACCGCATCGGCCCCTTCGAGGTGGAGAGCGCGCTCCTCGAGCACCCGGCGGTGGTCGAGTCGGCCGTGGTGGCGAGCCCCGACCCGGTGCGCGGCGAGATCGTGAAGGCGTTCGTCGTGCTCCGCCCGGGGCACGCGCCCGGCGAGGCGCTGGTCCGCGAGCTCCAGGAGCACGTGAAGCGGGTCACGGCGCCCTACAAGTACCCGCGCGCGATCGAGTTCGTCGCGAGCCTGCCGAAGACGGTGAGCGGGAAGATCCGCCGCGTCGAGCTGCGCGAGCAGGAACGGCGAAAGGCGGGTCCGGGCGGGGGCGCCGGACGCGAGTGACCAGGCGGGGGCCGGAGCTCCGACGGATGCCCCTGCCCGGCGGCCATGCGGCAGGGCGAACCCGCCGTGTGCTCGGCCTGGCGCTCGCCTTGGCGCTCGTCGGCTGCCGGGGAAACTGCCCGCCGCGCGCTCGACCGCTCGGTCGCCCACCCCGGCTCGGCCACCGCGTGCTCGTGCTCGCTCCGCATCCCGACGACGAGGTGCTCGGTGCGACCGGCCTGCTGGCCGGGACACTGCGACGCGGTGGACGCGCGCAGGTCATCGTCGCGACGGACGGGGCCGCAGACGGCCGCGG
>JBKPBB010000345.1:0-4731 GCA_046744245.1 Thermodesulfobacteriota bacterium | reverse complement strand
TGGAGAAGCGCGAAGGAGACGATCAGGCCGAGTGCCCAGAGAGCGATGAGCAGGATCAGCGAGAGCGGGCCGAACACGGTGAGCACGTTTTCCCTTCGGTTCCCCTGGGGGACTCGCTTCGCGGCAGCTCTCCAGGGCGTCCACAGGAGCCGGTAGAAGGCCCGCGTCGGCCGGAATCTTCGCGAGACGCGACGGGAGAGGATGATCGTCTGGAACGCATCCCACAGGATGACGAGGTTGAGGAGAGAGCCGACGGCGGCAGCCCACGGGTGCATGGTGCGCGGATAACTACCAGGCGCGGCTTCGCCGAGCGAGCCTGCAGGTTCAGCCTCACCGCGTCGGCCACCTGCGCGACGGCGTCGTCGACCGCCTGCCCCATCGCCTTCGCCATGGATGCCGGCTCGCCGATCATGGGCGGGTCAGGCCGAAGGCATTGAAGAGGACCGTGAAGATCGCGTCGACGACCACGATGGCGAAGAGGCTCGTCACCACCGCCGACGTCGTCGCCCGGCCCACACCCTCGGCGCCGCCGCGGGCGGCGAGACCGCGCTGGCACGCGATGAGCGCGATGCTCAGCCCGAAGAACATGGTCTTGAGGCACCCCGAGAAGACGTCCCAGAGCCCCACGGCCTGCTGCGTCTCGATGAGGTACGCGTTGGCGGTGATGTCGAGCCCGAGCATCGCGACCAGGAGCCCGCCGACGATCCCTATCACGTTCGCGAGGATCGCCAGCAGGGGCAGCACGAGCACGGGTCCAGGTGATCCGTCTGAAGCCGCCGGAGCGACTCTTCGAGCATCTGCAGGGCGAGCTGCCCGCTCCGCCCGTGGGTGCAGACCTTGGTCATCAGGAAGACCTTGTCGCGCCGGCCGCGGAGTGCCCGCCCGAGCCAGTTCTCGGTCTTGCCGTTGTAGTACTCCCAGCAGTTGTCGAAGAACGTGATACCGGCGTCCATTGCCTCGTGGACGAGCCGGACGGCGTCGTCCACGGTCGAGAGATCGCCCAGGTGGTGACCGCCGACACCGATGGCCGACACCTGGACGCCCGTGCGACCCAGCGGCCGCCGGGGGATCTCGCCGGAGCCGGCATCAAGGCCCTTGCGCGTCGCGGCCGCGGAATCCGGCGCACCCACATGGGCACTGAGACGAACCGCTGCACCCAGCGCCCCCACGCTTCTCATGAAGTCACGCCGGGTAGGGTCAGGCGGTGCATCGGTCGCCATTCAGTCCCTTCATTGCGGTCTCCTTGCGCGGGGCTATGCCTTGCCGGCGGGCTGCGAGGGTTTCCTCCTTGCAGCTCGTCGAGCAGATGAGCGGACCTTCGCAGCAGGTGTGGCAGCGATGCGTAGCCGCGGAGACCGTCCAGCAACTCACCGTCGTGTCCTCGCTGATCGGGCCGGATGTGCCCGCGCGAATGTCGACCGGCAGGACGTTCGCCACCTCCAGCGGAAGGGGTGAGAGCTCGCCGGTTACGCTGCCCGTGCCTGATTGGTCGCGGTAAAAGAGGATCAGCTTCGACGATCGGAAGTAGATGAGCTCGACCACCGTGGCGCTCGGGACGTAGATGAAATCGGGGTTGCCGTTCCGCGCCACGTAATCCCGGATGGCGGGATCCCGCTGCATCTCGATGTCGAGCTGCTTGGCGCCGAGCTCGCGTGCGTTGAGCACGATGTTCTGGTACTGCGCCACGCGCGGACTGTATGGCGGCGCGCAGGCCGCGAGCACGGTAAAGAGCAGCAATCCCGTGCCGAGGACGCCCACGCTGGTGACGCGCTCTGCCTGGCTCGGAAGCCGTCGATCAGTGTCCATGGCCCGATGATCCAAGCAACGTTCGCGCCACCAGCGCCACCGATCGGCCACTCGGTAGCTCCGCTCTGGCCGCGGAGCCTTGTATGCGCAAATCCGGCATCCAGGGGCGTGTGCCACGTGCCGACGTGTCGGCGCACGGTGTCGATATTTCGTCCTCCGTTTCGCAGCGGGCGGGGGAGCGCCGCTTCGACCCCTCGCTTTGACGGATGGGCTTCGACGGTCCTGACGGCGTCGGCCGCCTGCAGGGTCCGCTGGCACGCCGGCTGCAGCTCGTCGGCGGGCAGGAGGAACCGCAATGAAGCCCACGGTGATGGTGGCTGCCCTTACCCTCCTCGCCGTGTTGGGGGGATTGCCTTATCCCGTTTCCGCTACCGCCGCCGAAAAACCCTTGCCCCGCAAGGGCCCAGGAAGCTTTCCAAGCTGTACGTCGCCCGATCGACCCCCGACGCCCGCTCTTGTGGAAACCCGATCATCTCGAGGCTCGTCTCCGTCTGACGGCAGACGAAGAGGCAAGGAAGTTCAGGCGCCCCGGGGGAGCTCGCGCATCACGAGTACCCTCGTGACTCGGCGACCCTGGACCTTCTCGGCAGTGAAGCGGAAACCCTGCAGGGTGACCACTTGACCTTCCGTCGGAATCGTCCCGAGCAGGCCGAACATGAGCCCGCCGACCGTGTTCCAGCGATCACGGGGCAGATCGGTGCCGACCAATTCGTTCAGCTCGCGGATGGGCAGGCTCGCGTCCACGCGGTAGCGCCCGTCGCCGACTGGCTCCACGTCACGCTCCTCCACGTCGTGTTCGTCCGCGATTTCACCCACCAACTCTTCGAGCAGGTCTTCCAGCGTCACGAGGCCGGCATTGGATCCATACTCGTCGATCACGATGGCCATGTGGAACTTCTCGCGCTGCATCTCGCGAAGGAGACTGCTCGCCTTGTTCGATTCCGGAACGAAGTGCGCAGGACGCGCTAGTTCTCGGAGGCCGATGTCTGATCGGCCCTGGCCCTGATGGAGAGCCTTCAATACGTCTTTCGCGTACAGAATGCCCTCAACCCGATCGAGGTCCTCGCGGTAGATCGGGACGCGCGAGAGGTCGTGCTCCACGATCATGTCGAGCGCAGCCTGGAGAGTAGTCTTCACCTCGACGGCGACGATGTCCGGGCGCGGCACCATGATCTGGCGGACGATGGTATCGCCGAATTCGAAGATCGAGTGGATCATTTTCCTCTCGGTCTCTTCGATGCTGCCCTCCTCGTGCCCGACCTCGGCCATCGACCGGATGTCCTGCTCGGAGACGAATGGGCCCTGCTTCAAGCCCTTGCCGGGCAGGAGTACATTGGCGAGCCCGATCAGCAGGCGCGCCGGGACGGCGAGTGCGCGCCCGAGGGCCCACACGATGGGGGCCATGGAGAGCGCAGCGCGGTCGCTGTGAAGGATACCGTAGGTCTTCGACATTGCCTCGACGACCACGAAGTAGGCGAGCGTGAACGCCACCGAGGCGAGCGTGATGCCGACGTCGGCGAAGTAGTGCTCGGCGACGAGTGCAACCACGATGGCGGACCCGTTCTGTGCGAACATGACCGCGAGGGAGATCGAGTTCAGATACGGAGCGGGGTCGCGCTCGATCTCTTCGAGGAGGGCGGCGTTGCGGCGGCCTTCCTGGCGGAGCGTGCCAGCACGGAACCGAGTCATCCGGCTGATCGACGACTCAGCAATCGCCAGGATCGAACCGAAGAGAACAAGCCCGACGACGAGGCCCGCGACCCACATCATGCCGTGTCCGCTCTGGGGCGAACGCTAGCAACTGTCGTGATTTCCCACAAACCGACCGGTGACTCGTTGGGTCACTGAGCGGTGCCCGCCGACTGTCGGCTTCGCCCATCGGGAGCCCGCGAACGGAGGTCAGGCCGCAGGACGCGACGGCCCGAGACGCACCGGCACGCCGTTGAGGATCGACTGACCGATGATCGGCTCGACGACCGAGTCGTCGACCCAGTCGTTGATGGACACCCCAGGGTGGCTGCCGGCCACCTTCTGCCACGGCGCGCTGTCCGCATGGCCCCAGCCGTGCGGCAAGCTGACCACCCCGGGACGCATCTCGTCGGTGACCGCGACGCGCACCTCGCCACGATGGACGCGGCTCTCGAGGATCGCCATCTCGCCGTCACGGATCTCATAGCGGGCGGCGTCGTCGGGATGAACGTAGAGCACGCAGCGCTCGCGACCCGACACCAGTGACGGCAGGTTGTGCATCCAGGAGTTGTTGCTGCGTAGCTCACGACGGCCGATCAGGACCAGGCCGTTCTGGCCGGCCGTCGCGTCGAGATCGTGCTCGAGCGCGGCAATCGCCTCCAGCATGCGGGGCGAGGTGAGGTGGATGCGCTTGTCCCGGTGGTAGAGCCGTCGCTCGACGCCCGGCTGGAGCGCGCCGAGGTCGATGCCGTGGGGCGCGGCCTTGAGCTTCTCGAGGCTGAGCCCGTCCGACCACGGGAGGAAACGGTCGCCGTAGGGCCCGAGCCGCAGCAGCAGGTTCAGGAACCCGGTCGGCGTCCAGCGCACCCCGAGCGGACGGAGCCAGTCGAGCATGCGGTCGAGCCAGGGCTCGCCGAGCGGACCGCCGCCCAGCCGCTCGGTCAGCTCGAGCAGGATCTCCCAGTCGGCCATCTCGCCCTGCTCGCGCTCGACCACCGGAGGCGACCAGCGCGCGATGTTGCGCACGGCGACGGCGGCGAAGAGGAGATCGATGTGGTCCTCGGCCAGGTTCCAGCACGGCGGCAGGATCACGTCGGCATGGCGCGTGGTCTCGTTGATGTAGATGTCGATCGAGACCATGAACTCGAGCTTGCCCAGGGCGGCGGCGATGCGCTTACCGTTGGGCACGGAGAGCACCGGGTTGCCCGCCTGCGTGACCATCGCGCGGATCTGGCC
>JBKPBB010000385.1:0-3253 GCA_046744245.1 Thermodesulfobacteriota bacterium | reverse complement strand
CACGGAGAGGAGGAGCCCGCCCAGGATGCCGACCAGGTCGCCGATGATGGTGAGCACGGGCAGCATGACGAGGACGGCGATCAGCCGGGGGACGACGAGGTTCCGGATCGGGCTCGCGCCGAGGGCGCGGATGGCGTCGATTTGATCGGTGACCGCCATCGTGCCGAGCTCGGCCGTGATGCCCGCGCCGACCCGCCCGCCGATCATGAGCGCGGTCAGCACCGGACCCAGCTCGCGCACCAGCGCCATGCCGACGATGCGCGACACGAACATCTTCGCGCCGAAGCGGGCCATGTAGGTGCCGAGCTGGAGCGCCAGCACCATGCCGGTGAAGAACGCGGTCAGGTTGACGATGGAGAGCGAACGCCAGCCGACCTGCTCGAGCTGCTCGGCGATCGTGGACCACTCGGGCGGGCGGCGGAGCGCCGCGTGGACGGCGTCGCGCGTGAGCAACGCCACGGCACCGAGCCCGTCGAGCAAGGCGACGACGCCGGTCGGCAAGGGCGCCGCCCGCACGCCGGAGCCCGGCGTGCGCGCAGCCTCCGCACCGGTCATGGGCGGGTTCATATCGACGGGGGGAGGGGAGTGTCAAATCGCGCGACCCCGGAACGCGCGCCGACGTCGTGCACGGCCTGGAGCATGATGCCGTGGAAGAAGAAGAGGCTCACGAGGAGCGGCAGGACGTAGTAGGCGACGCGGAAGAGCAGCACGGCGACGAACGCGGTCTCGTAGGGCACGGAGAGGCTCGCAAAGACCGCCGTCATCGAGCCCTCCATGACGCCGAGCCCCCCGGGCACGAGCGACACGAGCGAGAGGACGATGCCGACCGCGAAGCCGATCACCACGAGGCCCGGAGCGATGGGGTAGCGTACGGCGCGGAACGCGGCCCACAGGATGGCGATGGTGAGCACCCAGTCGAGCAGGATCCAGCCCGCGGGCGCGAGCATCCGGTCCTTGCGGTCGAGGAGGAACTCGAGCCCGTGGTTCAGGTTGTGCTGGAAGCGCCACAGGCGCACGCGCCCCGGGGTCCAGCGCGGCACCACGAGGCGGAGGACGCGGTGCCCGCTGTCGGCGACGAAGAAGAGCGTCCGCCGACGCAGCTGGCGGTGATACATGAGCACCACCGCGTAGGCGAGCAGCCCGGCGAAGAGGACCAGCGCGATGCTTGCGGCCACGAGCGCGGCCCGGGGCAGGACGTGGCGGAGGACCAGGCTCGCGAAGCCCACGGCGATGAAGAACAGCAGGGTGAAGTTGGTGAGGAAGGTCTGCACGAGCGAGATGAGGACCGCGCGCCCGGTGGGGATGCTCTGCTGCGAGAGGAGATACATGCGCACCGCGAAGCCGGAGAGCCCGGCGCTGGTCACCAGGTAGTTGGCCGTGTTCGAGACGAACGTGATGCGCAACCAGGTCGGGAAGCCGAGCCGCAGGCCGGCCGCCTCCGCGATGCCCTGGTAGGAGCGCGACATGGCTGCGTAGGAGGCGAACGTCAGCAGGACCAGGACGGCCAGCATCGCGGGATGGATGCCGGCGACCGTGCGCAGCAGCTCGGGCCCGCTGGCAAGTGCGCCGAGCAGAATGAGCAGGCCCACGCCGACGGTGAGCGCGGCGGCGAGGACGATCCGCCGGCGCCGGTCCGCCCGGCCGTCAGCGTGCGGGGCCGGCAATGAGGCGCTTGGCCATCCACCACAGGGCGGCGCCGGCGATGAAGCCGAGCGGCCCGCCGAAGATCATCGACCCGATCAGGGCTGAGTAGTCGGGGCGGACGGCATTGCTGGTCCAGAAGATGAGGGCCGTGCCGAGCACGGCGGTAGTGGAGAGGGTGAGCGCCCCATCGGTCTCCGGCACCGGGCCGAGGCGGTCGAAGGCGACGACGGCCGCCACGAGGGCGGTGGCGAGAAGCCCGAGCCCGAGCGGGCCGGGGAGCGGGTGGGGATAGGCGGAGATCGTGATCGGCTGCGCGCCCTCGGGCTCGAGGACGACGTGCGTCACGGTCAGGTCGCCGCGCCCCGGATTGGAGAGGACGCGTACGTCGGCGGTGTGCCTCTGGTGCACGGTCGCGGTGCCGCGCCGGCCGAGGCGGCGCGTGCCGAGGCGATCCTCGAACGTGCCCTTGACGACACGCGAGCCGCCCGCACCCTCGAGCGTGAGGCTGTAGTTGACGGGCGGGGCGACGTTGCCGCTCGGGCTCTCGGCGAGCTGGCCCTCGAGCACGAGGTCGATGGCCGAGTGCCCGGCCGCGGGGATGCGGAGCGGGAGGCCGCCTCCCGCCGCCGTCACCTGCGCTCCGTCGAGGAGCGGCGTACCCGGGAAGAGACGGGCGTGGAAGGGCCCGTAGCAGGCGACGAACCAGACGAGGGCCAGGCCGGCGCCCAGCCCCCGCTCGCGCGCTGAACGCGCCTGGGTCACGAGCGGACGCTCGCCGATGTAGAGGAGGAGCACGAGCGCCGCGGCCACGGTACCGGCGAGCGCGGCTGCGGTCCCCACCGCCCCGGCGGCGGAGAGCGCGGTCAGGAGCGCGATCACGGCGAGCGTCAGCACGGGTACGCCCCAGCTGCGCGCCGCATCGGCGGCCGCCAGGGCCGCGAGCGGAACCCGGGGGCGCTGCTTGGCTGCTGCCGGTGCGCGGCTGCGAGACGCGGTAGCCATCGGGCGGCGGCTTCGCCGGGCGCCTTCTATCCCAGCGTCGGGGGAGGGGCAAGCCGCGGCAGGCCTAGCTCGCGAGCACCAGCTCCTCGAGCGTGCCGAGCTGCCGGAGCACGATGCGGCCCTCCTCCTTCCCGATCAGCCCCTCGGCTTCGAAGCGCCGGAGCACGGCGTTCACCTTGCGCAGGCTGCCGGCGGAGAGGTCGGCGAGCGCGTCCTGCGTGATGCGCAGCGAGAGCACGCAGCCGCGGGCGTCCTGCACCCCGAAGCCGCGCGCGGCCTCGATCAACGACGAGGCGACGCGGGCGCGGAGATCCTGCGCGAGGAAGCGCGCCAGCCGGATGACGAGCGTGATCCAGCGCTCGGTGACGAAGGAGATCACCTCGCCGACCTCGCGCGCGCGGTCGCCGGCGAGCGCCTCGAGGAACTCGTCGGTGCTCACCCGCCCGACGCGGGCGTCGGTATACGCGGCGGCCTCGAAGACGCACGGGAAGCCGCTCTCCACCAGCGCCGTGTGGCCGAAGATCTCGCCCGCCGGCAACAGGTTGAGGAGCACGCGCTTGCCGTTCGGCGAGGGGATCGACAGTTGAACGACGCCGGCGAGAACGAC
>JBKPBB010000495.1:0-3017 GCA_046744245.1 Thermodesulfobacteriota bacterium | reverse complement strand
ATTCGGGAGAGCTCGCGGCGGCGCGCGCGTACTTGGGGCATCGCCATTCCCTAACCGATCGCGTCGAGCGCGCCGAGCTATGGGCGATCATCTGCGATGAGGTGCGGCATCGGACCTGCCTCCTCGACATGCTCAGCGAGCTCGGCACGGTGCCCGATCCCGCGCGCGAGCGAAAGATGGAGCGGGTCGGCCGCGCCATCTCGCGCTTCTGCCAGGTCGGAGGGTGGTTCTTTCCGATGTACGGAGCTGGCCGGCTCGAGTCTCAAAACATACGCGAGTACGAACTCGCCGCTCGGCTGGCGCACGTCGCCGAGCTGCACCGTTTCGTCGCTCCGTTCCTGGAGATGGCGGAGGTGGAGTGGGATCACGAGCGGTATTTCAAGTCGAAGGCGGCCCGCCACCGCCTCTGGCGCCACATCCCGAGCTGGCCCGCTCCGCCGCCGCGCGAGGAGATCAGGGCTTCCTTCCGCGCATTCGAGACGACTGCAGCGTGGGAGGTTCCCGTGGTGCGGCCCCCTTGGCTGGTGCGCTGAGGGCTCGAAGCCGAGGGTAAGCTTCTTCTTCCACAACCGCTCGCCGCTCGGGGACCTGCTCGCAATTGCGCCACTCGGATGGAATGCTGAGAGGCGGATGTCGGCCCTCTTCGGATCGCTCTTCGGCTTGTTCGGAACGGCCCAGCTGCACACGGTCCTGCTCGTCGGAATGCTCGTGCTGGTCATCTTCCGGCCCGAGCGCATCGCGGGCTGGAGGACCTTCCGGGTCTCCGTCGTTTTGTTCGTGCTCGCCGTCGCATTGCCAGGGCTGGTGATGCTCACTCCCGCCGCCGAGAAGGGCGGGGATTTCGCGGATCAATTGATCCTGCGGGCGGTCCTCGCCACGAGCGGGCTCCTGACGGCCTCGTCCATCTACTTCCTGCTCTCGTGCCTCGCGCGGCCCGCTTCCCGAGGAGACGCGCCGTAAAGCGGCGCCGCGCTCCCCGTCGGCCGCCGGCGCCGTCTCGCTGAGCGCGGCGCCGGCAGGGACAACCCAGGGCTGCCCGACCCGGCGAGCCAATTGCGCTGACCCGGGTCGGCAACGCGTAGTCCGGGCGCCCTCTTGACATTCGATCGCTGATTGCAATATGAGATCGCCAATAGCAATATGACGCTCGGCGAGAAGGTCCGCTTCCTGCGCGAGGTCGAGGGCGTCCTGCGAGGCCTCGGCCGGGACGTCACCCAGCTCGAGGTCGTGCGCGAGCTCAGGCAGAAGCACGGGCGGTCGATCAGCCAATCGTACCTGTCCCAGATCGAGAGCGGAGCCCGCCGCCACCTGACCAACTCGACGCGCCTCATCCTGGCGAAGTTCTTCAACGTCCACCCCGGCTACCTGGTCGACGATCCGGAGGGCTTTCACAACGAGCTCACCTCGGACGCCGGCACGCTGGAGGATCGGCTCGACCTCTGGCTGATCAGCGGCGCCGAACGCTTCCGCCGCCATCCGGAGGTCAACCGGGCGTTGCTCGCCGTCGCGCGCCACCGCGAGTCGCGCCGGTGCCTGGCGCTGCTGGGGGCCATCCTCGAGACCCCCGGCCTCGCGGAGCGCCTGCTGCAGGTCCTCGGGCCCGACGGGCGTGATGCGGTGCCGACCGGGGCGGTTCGCTCGAAGGGGAGGCGGCCTGCATGACGTGGGCGGACTTCTACCTGATCTGCTTCCTGGTGGGCATCGTCCTGAGCCTGCTCTCCTTCCTGGGTGGCAGCGCCCACTTCCACCTGCCCCACCTCCAGGGACACCAGGGCGGGCTGCCCGGAGCGCACGGCGGTCACGCCGGCATGCGCTCCCGCGGCTCGAGCCTGTCGCCGGTCAACTTCGCGACCATCACCGCCTTCCTCGCCTGGTTCGGGGGCACCGGCTACCTGATGTCGCACTACTACGGCGTCTGGTTCCTCCTCGGGCTCGGGGTGGCGAGCGCGAGCGGGCTCGCGGGTGCGGCCGCCATCTTCTGGTTCGTCGCCAAGGTGCTCGTGTCCCCGGAGGAGAACCTCGATCCCGCCGACTACGAGATGGTCGGCGTGCTCGGGCGCATCACGAACCCGATCCGGCCGGGCGGGACCGGGGAGATGGTCTACTCGCAGGAGGGAACGCGGAGGACCACCGGCGCGCGCAGCGAGGACGGTCTCGCCATCGCCAAGGGAATCGACGTGGTGGTCACGCGCTACGAGAAGGGGATCGCCTACGTCCGCCCGTGGGAGAGCATCACCGGCCCGGGCGAGCACGCGGATCACGACCGGTGAGGCAAGGGGGGGCAATCATGGCTTCGGTGGGTTTCTCCAACGGCGTCCTGGTGATCACGGGCCTGATGGTGGTCGCGACGCTCATGCTGCTCACGGTGTTCGCACGGCTCTATCGCAAGGCGGGACCGCACGAAGCGCTCGTCGTCTACGGCTTTCGCGGCACGCGCATCGTGAAGGGACGCGGCACGATCATCTTCCCGATGGTCGAGAACTGGCACGAGCTGTCGCTCGAGCTCATGTCCTTCGACGTGGCGCCGCAGCAGGACGTCTACACGCGTCAGGGCGTGGCGGTCACCGTGGAGGCGGTGGCGCAGATCAAGGTCAAGTCGGACCCGGAGTCGATCCTCACCGCCGCCGAGCAGTTCCTCACCAAGAGCGACGAGGAGCGCGAGGGGCTGATCCGCCTGGTGATGGAGGGGCACCTGCGCGGCATCATCGGCCAGCTCACGGTGGAGGAGATCGTCAAGCAGCCGGAGATGGTGGGCGACCGCATGCGCGCGACCTGCGCGGACGACATGAACAAGATGGGCCTCGAGGTGATCTCCTTCACCATCAAGGAGGTGCGGGACAAGAACGAGTACATCACCAACATGGGCCGCCCCGACATCGCGCGCATCAAGCGCGACGCCGACGTGGCGGCGGCCGAGGCGGAGCGCGATACGGCCATCAAGCGCGCCGAGGCCCAGCGCGCGGCCGCCGTCGCCAAGGCGCAGGCCGACCAGGAGCGGGTCATGGCCGAGACGCTCT